>JAKLEG010000335.1 GCA_022703175.1 Myxococcota bacterium
CGGTGTTTTTCGGTTGTTTTGATTGGCACTCGGCGGTGCATGGCCATTGGGCGCTGGTGCGCATCCTGCGGCGTTTTCCGGGGTTGCCGGAGGCTCAGAGCATTCGCGCCCAACTGAATGCACACTTGACCCCCGCGGCGTTGGCGAGCGAATTGGCTTTCTTTAAAGAACCGCGCAATCACAGCTTCGAGCGCCCCTACGGTTGGGCTTGGTATCTGCGCTTGGCGGCCGAGCTCAAAACATGGTCTGATCCTGATGCCAAGCGTTGGTCGGCGGCGGTGGCCCCGCTGGGTGAGTATTTGGCCGCCCAGAGCGTAAGCTACCTGCAGCGACTGAGCACGCCCAACCGCAGCGGCGTGCATCCCAACACAGCCTTTGCCATGTTGCACCTGTGGGCCTACGCCGAGGCTACGAATAACCTGGGGCTGCGCGCTACATTAATAGAGCGTACCCGGCATTTCTATGCTGCCGACAGAGCCTGTCCGGTGGCCTACGAACCGTCGGGCGAGGATTTCATCTCACCGTGTCTCACAGAGGCCGAACTACTGCACCGGTTGTTACCGGCCAACGAGTTTATGACGTTCCTTGAGCAATTCCTGCCTACCGCGACGGCCGCAGCGTGGGCTTCGGTGTTGACACCGCCTGTCGTGATCGATCCGGAGGATCCGACGATTGGCCATCTGATCGGGTTGTGTTTCGAGCGCGCGTGGGTGCTGCGCGGACTTGTGCAGGCGATGCCGGCGACGCTCAAGCCCCGCGTAGAGGCGGCAATTCTTGCGCACGAAAGCTATGCCCTGAAGGTCATGATGAAAAGTGGTTATGGGGGCGAGCATTGGTTGGCGTCGTTTGCCGTGCTCGACCTCTTACCTGCCCACCCCTAAGCTTGGTGTGCGCTGAAGTGGGACCCCGTGGGTATTTGCTTGGGCTTTTGTACGGCGTTACTTTGCCTCGGGCACACACAACGATTAGCTAGCGATTTTGATTTAGGTGGTGTGTGAGGCTGAATTCTCAAACCTGGTCCCGATACAACCGGGGGTTTTTATGATGCTTCGTAAAGGGATGTCGTGGGTGTTGCTGTTGGGGTCGGCGTGTGCGTTGGGCGACCCGGACGAAAAAGGGCCGCGGCCCGTGGTCACCAGTGTGACGCGTGTGGCATGTGACGGCCAAGGCGACGTGGCGCCCGAACCACAAGTCTATTTTACCGCCGGCCAGGAGCTCTGCGTACGGTTGCGAATCGATGGCTCCGGCCTGTCGCCGATGCCCGGCGAGCTGCTCACCGACCAAGCCACGTTGTTGTTGCCGCAGGCGGAGTTTCGCCATAGCTCCGGGCTCATTTTAAAACCTACAGCCTCGCAGTTTCTTACGGCCACGAAGAGCCTCCTGGTCACGCTTAAGGCCGCCGATGCAACAGCGATGCCACTCGGTTTTTACGACCTGACAGTCACCAACCCGAACGGCAATCAGGGTAGCCTCGCCCAGGCGCTCAATGTCGTACCACCCCCGCCAGCCATCGATTTGTGCCCTTCGGTCGACCCCGCGTTTGGCTGGGTGGATGCGCGCACCACCGTGCAGCTGTGCGCCGACAATGCCGCTCAGCGGGGGTTGGTGGCCATTCCGGAGGTGTTCCTGCTCGTGCCGGCGTTGGATGGCAGCGGTATCGTCGAAGTCCCGCTCATTCGCGAGGCATTCCTGTCTGCCAGCACTTCGGCCGGTGGTTTTGCCGATGCTTCGGTGATGAGCGCGGTGGTGCCGGCGCGCGCGCTAACGGGACGTGGCGCAGGTATTGAGATCGGGGGACCTTACGATATTAAAGTAGTCAATCCCGATGGCGCGGTGGGAGTTATTCCCGCAGCGTTTGAGGTCTTGGCCGATCCGCCTCCCACAATCATGAGTGTCAGTCCCGAGCAGGCCGAGAAGAGCGCCGCGGTGACGATGCGTATCTCCGGAGAAAATCTAAAAGATCCGACAGGTACTCCCGCAGCTGCGCGAATTCTGTTCCTGGCCACCGAGCAGGCCTCGGGTGCAACGTGTACGGCTCCCACGTGTTATGCGTGCACCAACACCACCGTCGTTAACACCGGCACCGTGGTCGATTGCCAGCCGCCTCTTGCGGCGATGGCGAGTGGCGCTTACCTCGTTCGTTATGAGCACACCGAGGACGGTTCGTTCGCCGATTTTGCCGCCTTTGCCATCACCAATCCTTCAGGAAACTTGGCCTCGACCACGAGCAGCGTGCCGGCGCTTACCTCGGGGCGTTGGGGACATGGCGCTGCCTATGCGCGCGACGACCTCGGAAATCGCTTTCTGTACACTGTCGGAGGTCGCTCGGGCATTACCGACGCTACGCTTGACACCCTCGACACGGTGGAAGTGGCCGCGCTGGACCGGTTTGGTGGGGTCAGCGCCTGGCGTGAGCTGAGCGTGCGTCTCCCTAAGAAGCTCACTGGCCTTGGGCTCGTGGCCCACGACGGCTATCTCTTTGCCGTGGGCGGGCGCGATGAGACGGACGCGCTGCAGGCGGCAGTTTATCGTGCGCGCATTTTAGGCATTGCTACGGCGCCAGAGATAGGTGCGCCGACGGCGCAGACGGGCGGAAGTCTAGCCGAGGGCACTTACAGCTATCGCATCGCCGCCATGATGGCTGCGGGTACCGACAACGTGGGGGGCGAGAGCTTGCCATCCGATGCTGAATCCGTGCGCGTGATTGGCGGCGGGGCCGTTCAACTTTCGTGGACCGCGGTTAACAATGCGGCATCGTACCGAATCTACCGGACAGCTGCTCCCAACGGTTTGGCCGGTAGCGAGGTGCTGTTAGCTGACGGGGTTACGGGCACCAGCTATCTGGATGACGGCAGCGCGACGCCCGGCGTGATGGTGCCACAGCCGCCTGGCGCGCTCGGCGTTTGGATGACGCTGTCGACGATGCTAACTGCGCGCGCCGAGCATGGTGTCACCATTGCGTCTGACACCAACGGTTCAACCTACCTATACGTGTTGGGCGGGCGTACCGCGGCGTCGTTGCCAGCGAGCAGCACCGACTATGAGTTTGCCGAGTTCACTGTTTCGAGCGATGCGCTCACATTGTCGAGTTTCGTGGCGGGCAATGGGGCGTTGAATCATCCGCGTGCTGAGTTTCCGGCGGTAACGCTCTCGGGCCGCTTTGCGCCCCTCATCGAACCGTTGGGGCAGCAATACGTCTTGGTGGCGCAAGGCCTCAGCAATACCACCGAGCAGGATGACGTCAGCCTCGCCAAAGTGGGGGCGGATGGTCAATTGGAGGCGTTTCAAGAAGCCACCAACTCGCCAGCGTTTAGTCGCTTCGGTTCGGTGGGCTTCTTGGTGAATAACTACTTTTTCTCTGTGGGCGGGCGCCAAGGTGCGGCGGGCTACGAGACCAAGGGTAAAACTGCGGAGGTCTGTCCAGCTCGCGATGGCAGCTGCGCGACCGCGGATCCGCCGGTGGTAGAGATCGGCAGTGGCGACAGTGGCATCACGCTCAGCACGGGGCGTTACCGCAGCGGCGGTGTTTACGTGAGCGGCTACTTCTACTTCCTCGGCGGGCGTGCCAACGCCACCACAGTTCTCAACTCGTGCGAACGGGGAGGCTACGCCCAATGACGACAACCTTTATGAGAATTGCTGCCGCGGTGTGTTTGTTGATGTTTGCGACACCCGTGCTGGCGGCCAAGGCCAAGGGCAAAGGCAAGAAGGGTAAGGCCACGACAACCCAAACCGCACCTGCTCCCGCTGTTGAGCCAGCGGCCGTACCCACGCCGCCACCGCCCGCAGTCACCCCAGCCGTGGTGGCGCCAGCTGCCGGCACACCAGCCGCAGCGTCCGAATCAGCCCCTGCAACATCCCCAGCTCCTATCGCACCAACACCTGCCGCGGCATCCAGCACCCCCGCGACCAGCCAAGCGCCGGTGACTGAGGTACGTGCCACGAAAGCCAGTGCAGAAGCGTCCGTCGTGCCGTCATCCGAGACCTCAGCGGCTGCTGTACAGGCAGCGGCGGCCGAGCCAGAGCTTGGGTTGACGGCCGGATTGAAGGTGGGCGGCACGGTGCCAACCTCAGCGCTGGGCATAAGCTACTTCATCGGCATGGCTGCCGATTATCGTCTGCCGGTGTTGGATCGACTTTTGGGTGTGGGGCTGTCGTTGGCGTTCGCGCGACCTGGGAAATCTGGGACGTTGTCGGGCAGCTACGCCGACCAGGCGGTCGACTATGAACTGCACGAGCGCTTGATCGTGGTGGCGCTAGACGTCGATGCCGAGAAACATTTTGGCGATGTGAGCGCCTTCGGCGGCATCGGCTTGGGCATGTATTGGCTTGAATCCAGCGTGGAGCTTGCTGGCATGACCAACCGCGAAAGCCAAAAGCGCTTGGGCACGCAGCTTTTTGGTGGCGCGGCTTATCGTCTGGGGCCGGGTGACCTTACCGCCGAGTTGCGCTATCACTACGTGGGCATGAGCTTTCTGGCCACGGGTGATGCCAACGCTGGCGGCGTGACAGCCGCTGTAGGGTACCGCGTGAGGATGTAATGAAGCATGGCTTGGTTGTGTGCTGCGTATGGTGGTGGGCGGTCACAGCTCAGGCGGGCGTCGATCCACACAAGAGCCTGGTTTTGCTTGGGTTTCAGGGCGACGAGATCTCTGCCGACAAGCGTGGGTTGTTGAACGACCTGCTTTCGGAGGCGGTGGCCAAAGTGGCGGTGGGCTACGAGTTGCATGAGGTCTTTTCCGCCGCCGATTTCGAGACCTTGGCTAACCGTACGCAAGCGGGCCCGGGTTGCGATGACGTTACTTGCGCTGCCGAAATTGGTGGGGCGTTCAACGCTGCCTACTTACTTTCAGCTCGTGCGGGGCGGTTGGGAGCCGACATTGCGGTGACCCTGAAACTTATCGACCTAGAGCACAACACCGTGACCCAGCGGGTGAGCGGCACGCTACCGTCGGAATATGAAGAGGGATACCCGACCTTGTTGAAGGATTTGGTGGTGAAGCTCGGCTTGAGTCCGTATGCCGCCAACGATAACACCGCCGCGCGCCCAGCGGCCATCGGCCCAAGACCTCGGTCTGCGAGCAGTGGGGCGCCAACCTCCAGTGGTTCGGTGATTTACGGCGTACCCCAACGGCCGCCGCCACCCGCGCACGTGTCGACGTCCGTGGTGGCTCCGGTTCGCGCGGGCAATCGTTTACTGGGTTGGGGGCTCCTGTTGGGTGCGACCGCGCTAGGTTGCGCGAGTTTGTACATGGACTTGGATGTCGACTCGTCGAAAAACGGCAGTCTCGACGCGGTCGATTTTGTGCCGATGGCGGGTTACGGTGCAGCGGTGACCGCCCTGGTCTTTGGGTTGCGGGAGTTGTGAGTATGCCGGTGCGGTCTTGTGTGTTGGCGGCTGTGGCGCTGGCCTGCGTCGCTCTTTGTACGCCAGGCTGTGCGGTGATCGATGGCCTCACGAACGGTGGCGTCTTTGATGGTTGCGAGAACGATGGCGATTGCAGCTACGCGCAGATCTGTACCCGCGAGGGTTGCAAGGACGACTCCGATCTGGGTCAGGGCGCTTATTGCAGCGAAGACCATGACTGCAATCGCTGGAGCAGCAGCGATGTGGGGTGCTTGTCTGAGCTCAACGCCGGTCAGGGGGAGTGTCGGTGTCTCTCTGGCAACTGCGCCTTCGCGTTGGGAACGGCCTGTGAGAGCACCGATGCGTGCAGTGGCTTGGAGTTTTGCCATCGCGAAGACGGCCTTTGTTATCAGCTTTACGATTGCGTCGGCCACAGCGATTGCACCGGCGTCTGCACCGTGAGCGGCTGTAACAACGATCTGCCCGGCGCCTTCACGATGTGCCAGGATTGCAGTGCCGATATCTGTGCTGGCTATCGTTGCTGGTCGCTGGGCAGCCCGTGTTTGAGCAACGACGAATGTAGCTCTACCTTTTGCAGCCTCCCCGAGGGTGGGCGCTGCCTAATCCTCAACTGAGTCTGGCGCGATCGAGAGCTCTTCCGTAGGGTCGCGGCAGCTTTCGTTGCTGTAAGGCGTTGCCAGCTGGCGCGCCACCAATTCACTGATCGTGACGAAGCGATAGCCACGGCTTTGCAACTCGCCGATGATGAGCGGCAGCGCTTCGGCGGTGTGCCACCCATGGCGGTTGATGTGCATGATGATGATCGAGCCGCCGCGCGTCTTCTCCAGCACCCAGCGCACCAAAATCGGCGCCGTGAACGACCTGTCGGGGTCCCCCGAGGCGACGTCGTACTGCAAGAGGGCCATCCCAAGATTGCCGGCCGTGACTGCGGTGGTGGCGTCGTAAAAGGCAAAGGGCGGGCGGAAATAGGGCGAGCTCTGGCCGGTCAGGGTGTAGAGGACATCTGCCGCGCCCAACGCTTCTTCAGCCACCGCCTCGGCCGTGGCACCGACAAGGTTGTTGTGCCAAAGCCCGTGATGGGCCAATTCAATTCCCGGGAGTGATGCTAAATAGCTAGTGAAATCAGGCTCATCTAGCATCCATTTGCCGCCCATGAAGAGCGTTGCCGGGGTGCCCGTGGCGCGCAATACGTCCAACGTCGCGATGTCTAGCACGCCGTGGCTGGGGCTTGAGCACGCGTCGAAGGTAAGGGCGATATTCT
>JAKLEG010000336.1 GCA_022703175.1 Myxococcota bacterium
CGAATGGGCCTTGCGCTTACGCGCACAGGTCGATCTGTTGAACCTAGGGGTCGAAGCCGTCACCTCGCAAGATGGCTCGGTAAAACGCAGCCTGGGCCAATATCCCTGGCAGTCCAATTTCGCAGTCGCAGTGACCCACCGTAGTGAGCAGGGGTTGGTGACACGCATCGAGGTGGGAGGGACCCAACAATTCGCCGCGCCCTACGATCCCAAAACCACGGCAAGTGGCTCCCACTACGCCGCGCTTTCTATCGCGCCCAGCTCGGGTAAAGTGGAATTCGGGTTTGTGGCACGGGGAGAAACCTTGGATCACAAGTTCGTGCCAATCAACGCGTTGGGCGTGGCATTGAACCTCAAGCCCACCAAGGATCTTACGGTGGGCGTCAGCGTCCAAAGCGTGTTCCGAGATGGCAACGTCCGGGATCTCGGTAGCAATGCGCAGATCATGATGAACGTCGGCTTTAAGTTCTAATCGGTCCGGTGTGGGTGTAAAACCCACCACGTGGTTATTGGCAATTCTGTGCGGCGCGTTTAGTATCTGCCGCTGGAGTGAATAAAATGGTTGATACCAAGGCCGCTTTGACAATCGGTTCGGTCGCGCCCCCCCCGCAACAAACCTCGCTGAGCGACAACCCGCCCCTTGTCACCAAGAAGGCCGATGACCTAACGGCTGCCGCGGGCGATACGCTCAACACCAAGACGCGGGCGCTGAACCTGACCCCGGACATGGCTCGGCACCTGCTCACCGGCCTGCCCACGCCGATCGCAAAGCCCCTCACCACGCTTGATCTGCGTGCGGCCACGCCGACGCTCAGTCAGCCCTACATTGTTCGGTCTAGCGACCCAACTGAAACGCTGTGGGGCACCGCCACCTTCGAGCCCACGGCCGACCCTGCGAAGCTTACGGTCAACATGCGCTGGACCGAATTCGATCCGCTAGCCGACATCAACTCCAAGCCGACCACCACGCATGTGCCCCACCGCACCGCCACCCTCGACGGCGTGGCAAATCGCCAGTCAGATGGTTCATGGCATATCCAGCTGCCGTTACCGATTCCACGCAACTGGAACAAACGCGACACCCGCGACCTCCCGCTCACCACGAACGATGGCAACAAATGGAGCTTCGATTCGATCTTCTATGGTCGGGCGACGCTTGAGCCCTCCAATTGGCCCAAGATGCTCACCGAGGTCGATGCCGCCGAAATGTTCGCGCTCACTGGCACCACCAGCGACGGTACGCTCACGGCCATACCCAAGAACAACTTCTTCATTGGTGATGGTATCGTACGTGGCGATGAGCGGCTCAAAGACAAAATTGTCAATTGGCTGAATTCCGGCGATCGCCGGATCTTGAACGCCACCGTCAGTGGCCCGGTGGATTTCACGCCCTACAGTGGCACGCTGAAAATCACCGAGAAGGGCGAAACCCACGAAGCCAAGTTCATGTACATGGAGCCCAAGGGGGACGGGCCACACCCGCTCATCATCGTCAACCCCATCCTGACAGGCTCGTACGAGTTCGAAGAGCTGCAGATGCGCTACCTGGCGGCGCGCGGATTCGCGACTGTGCTGGTCCACCGCCCCGATGGCCAGAATTGGTTCGTGCGCTCAAAAGATCTCTCCGAGCTTGACAGCGTGCTGCGCCGAACGGTCGTCGACCAACGCTACGTCATCGAGCACCTGCTCGAAACCCGGCCCACGCTCGATGCCTCGCGCGTCGGCGCGAGCGGCTTTTGCACCGGTGGCACCAACGCGCTGCTACTCAAATCGGCTGGCGGGCGCATCGGCCCCACCTACGCCATCATCTCGTCGGGCAACCTGGCCAAGGCCGTACCGGCTGCGGGCGCGGGCGAGACCCGCGATTTCGTCAAGCGCAATATCGTCGAGATGAAGGAGCGCCTCGCCAAGTTGCTCGGCTTCCCGGTGAACTCCAAAGAGTTGGAATCGCTCGACAGCGTGTTCCGCGAGACCCTCGATGCGGAGTTTTCCCGCCAGGTTCCCACCGATCCGTTGCGCTTCGCCGAGGTCTTGAAAAAGTACGGGCAGAACAGCCCTGTAGGCAAACAGATTGGCATGGTGATCACCGGCGGCGATACCTATGTGCCCACTGGCGTGCAGCGCGACGTCTGGCTGGCTTTGGGCCAACCTGACCTCGATCTCTACCGCAACACCGATCACTTCGAGCTGGCACTGTACTGGTTCGGCGTGATGAAAAAGCAGCACGAGTTCTTCGACAAGCAGTTCGGCATGACTCATGAATAGGAGCGCATGTCGCCCCTAGAACCTTCAGACATTACCAACGATTCTCGTATCGACGCCGACACCGCCTTCGTGGTGCGCTTGGCCACCGCCTTGCATCGCTTTGGTGTGCCCTGCCACAACCTAGAGGCCCTGATCCATCGGCTGACTCAAGCGCTGTTGCTCCCTAGCCAAGTGATGTCACTCCCCACTGCCTTCTTGGCATCGTTCGGTCCCTGGGAACACCAACGCTCGGTCATCGTGCGGGTGGATGCCCAAGGGCTCGATCTCACCAAGGTGGCAAAGCTTATCGGTGTGGCCCACGACGTGGCGGAGGGGCGGGCCACAGTCACTGATGGCACCGCACAGGTCGTGGCGATTGAACAGGCCCCCGTGACCTTTGGCAGCAATTGGCAACTGGTCGCCGGCACCTTGGCATCGGCAGCGGTCGGACGCCTGTTTGGCGGTAGCGTCGCCGACATGTTGGTCAGTGCCCTGATTGGCCTCGTCGTTGCGGTCCAAGCACGCCTGTTGGCCCAGAGTCGAGCCGCACGGGTCTACGAACCGCTGGCGGCTGTCACCGCCTCTGCCATTGCTGCCGCGGCAGCCTACGCCTTCATACCGATCTCGCCGGTGATCGTCGTGCTCTCCGGGCTCATTATGATGTTGCCTGGCTACACCATCACCGTGGCGTTTGATGAACTGGCGGCGCGCCATCTGGTGGCCGGCACGACGCGGCTGGTAAGCGCCATCACGATGGTGGTGTTCTTGGGCTTGGGTGTGGTGTTGGTAAACAAGATGGTGAGCCTCTTGGGTATTCCAGTGACCGCCGAGTTGGCCACAGCGCTCCCCCCATGGTTGGATGCCGTGGCCGTAGGCGTGGCTTTGCTCGCGTTTGCCATCAGCCTCAGCACACCGCCCCGAGAGCTCCCGTGGGTGTTGCTGCTAGGAGGTACAGCAGAGCTCGTCGAGCGGCTGATCGTGGCCGACCTCGGACGACCGTTAGCCGTCAGCCTAGCGGCTTGCTTGGTGGCAGCCTCCACCAACCTGTATGCACGCCTTACCGGACGCCTGGCGAGTGTGGTGTTGGCGCCCGCCATCACCATGCTCCTACCCGGCAGCCTGAGCCTACGCAGCATGCTATCGTTCGCCGACAGCAACGTCGTCTCTGGTGTGGACAGCACCTACCAGATGGTGCTCATCGCTGGCGCGTTGGTCACAGGCCTGCTGGTCGGCAACCTGTTGGTGCCGGTCAGCGATCGAGCGGGCAGGGTTTTGTCGCCGGAGTAGCGGCGGCTACGGCGGCGCTAGTTATTGCTGGAAATGTCGGCAGCCTTGTTGTGCATCACAACGGCGCTCGGCAGTTCGATGGCGGGCGTGTGGCGATTCAGGCGGGATTTGCGTTCGCGATAGCGGAGTTGCTGGTAGTGCGCCGAACAAAGGCCACGCGCCACGGCACGCTTGTCGCACAGAGAACACACCCGCCGAACCTTGGGGTCAGGCGAGACTGCATTGTGCGGGTCGAGCTGATCGATACGCCGCTCCATGCGCGCCAAGCGTTTGTTGAAATCGGACAACGAGCGCTCTACCGACGCCGTGATCTGAATACGCAAATCTTCGATGAGCGACTCAAACAAAGCGCCAAAATCTGTGGTCTTGCGTGGTGGCATGCCGTGCTCCCTGCGCATCCCATAGAGGTGACTGCGGTCTGACACGTACCTGTGCCGCAAAGGCTTGTCAATCAGGCAAGCGCGGCCATGGTTGGCGAGCAGATGAGCGCTAGGACGACCTCTCCTCGATGATGGCATTCCTAGGCGGAAAGAGGGGGAGAGCAGGTCACCGACGGGCTTCCAAGACTTCGATCCGTGTGCGCAGCGTCGCATTCTCAGCTTCGAGAAGCTCCATGCGATCGAGCAACGCCTGGGTGCGAGCCTCGAGCGCCTTGATGCCGGCCATATTCACGCCATCGATGCTCACCGAGTTGATGCCCTTGCGGTCGCCGCCGTTCAAACCAAAGGCATCGGCAAAATCCTCGGCGACGGGGCCAATGTAGCGGTCGCTGGCATCGCTTGCGATGTAGTTCCATTCGGTCACGGGCAAATCGCGCAGCTTGGCCAAGATCACTTCGCCGTCCACCGGCGTGAAGTTCTCCTTCAGCTCGCGGCTACATAGCGCCGACCAGCCTGCGGCTTTCGAGTTCATGTAGACGCCTGGCGAGGTGGTTTCGGGGTACCAGGTCATAAACTTGTAGGCGGTTCCAGTGGCGGAGCCGTCGTAGGACCCGGTGAAGCGCATCGTGATCGAGTTTTCGTTCGGGGAGTAGGCTGTTTGAAAGTAGGTGTCGTCGCCAAACACCATGGCGCCGTCTTTGGAATTGGTGTTGGCGCCCGCACCGAACGCCATCGAATAGATACCGGTCGCATAGGCTTGTGTGCCGATGGCGATCGCATGGGAGGCAGTCGCGCGGCTGTACGACCCCAAGGCCAAGGTATAGTCGCCGGTCGCTTGGTTGTACGCACCGATCGCCGTCGAGGCGACGGCTGTCGCTCGAGGCTGGTAACCCATGCCAACGGAGTAGAGGCCCATGTTGGACGCCGCCGTGCCGTTGTCGTCCCAATAGGAGCTCTCTGCGTAACCCACGCGGAATGCTCCCCTGCGCGGATACCAATGCAAGCGCAAGCCAGCGCCCAAAGCGCGAACGGTGCCTGAGTTGATGACACCGCGAACCACGAGACCATCGCTGCCACCGACATCGAGCTGCGCGGCCGGGTTTGTGACGTTGCCAATACCTACGAGCGCCCCGTTGTTAAAAACCGTGCTGCTGTTCGTGACCCATTGCGTGCCGTTCCAGTACGGCGTGACCCCGGTGGCCGAGCCATTGGGCAACAGGCCCGTGGCGCCTTGCGCCCCAGTCGCGCCGTTGCACGCCCAGGTATCGGTAGCGCCTGAGGTAAACTGACTGCCGCCCATCGCGCAAACTGGGTCCCCGACTGGCAGCGCCGTGGCCACAACCGAAGTGCCGTCGGTGCCAACATCGCCTTTGGGCCCTTGATCACCGGCATCGCCCTTGTCGCCTTTGACGCCGGGCGGGCCCTGCGGGCCGACTTCGCCTTGCGAGCCCTGGCTACCTGCCGCGCCTTGAGCGCCATTGCAGGCAAAGCTGTCGACGCTGGCCACCGTAAACTTCGTGCCCCCGGTGAGGCAGTTCGGATCGTCGACTGGCAGGCTTTCGACAACCACGGAGTCGCCCGGCGCACCTTGGGGCCCCAGTTCACCATTGCACGCAAAGCTCTCACTGCCATCGACGAGAAACTTGGTGCCCCCCAACGGGCAAACCAGATCACCGGCAAGCAGCACCTCTATCGTCACCGATTGACCCGCGACGCCGGGCTCGCCTTGCGGCCCCTGGGAGCCTTCCACACCTTGCGGACCTGCGGGACCTTGCAAAAGCGGCGGTGCGTTCTCGACCTGGCTCCAGTCAATCGCGTCGGCGCGCGCGGCGCGCAGCGCATACGGCACCGCGGTTAGAGGCACGCGCGGCAAGACATCAAAGCTCTCATCGCCGGGCGCCTTGACGCTGAGCTCCATGAACCGTGCGTCGGTGTCGCCTGCGAACAGGCCGCCGACATCCAAGGTGAAAAAGCCGGCGGTGACGTCGACGGTGTCGAAGTCGAGCGTGACGAGAGCTGTTTCATCTGCCTCGTCAGCAAACGCGGCCATTCGCATGACATAGACGCCATCGGCATCGCCGTCGGCGGTCGTGAGATAGCCTTGATAGGTGACTGTCTGCGGTACGGCCGCAAAGCCATGGGTTGAGACCAAAAGCGCCGCAGCCAAAGTGGTGGCAATACTCATGTTAGCGACCTGCATGGAAGGTCCCCCCTGAAATGTTAAAGCGTTGCGAAGCGCCTTGCGGCGTGGTGGCGTCAACGGCACCCAACAGCGAGGGTGATGCCAATCCTGGCGAGCTTTGAAGCACGGTTGTCAGGTGCCCGCAGACGCTGAAACGCTCCCCGGCCAGTGGCGCCGTGCAGTGCTGCTCAGTCTTTTGGGGGGTGGGTTCGGGGTCGGAGGACCTTCCTCCTGCCTCGTTGTGACACGCGAGCGAACCAACGATGACCGCGCAGGTGACCATCAACAGCGGCACAGAACGCGATTGCATGTAGAGACTCCTGGGTTGAGCCGCTTTGATATCACAGTGCAGTGGTGAGGGTCGCTAGGATCTCGTTAGGATCATCCTTGGACGATATATCCAATGCCGGCTCTCACTACCTTTGACCCCCGCGTTCTCACGAGCATTGACCCCGGGGTCACCCATCTGCGTAACGCATGTACAATCTCTCAGTTCGCCTTTCGTCGTCCAGCGCCGCGTCGTTTCTTTC
>JAKLEG010000337.1 GCA_022703175.1 Myxococcota bacterium
TATTCTCGAAGCGTTGGCCGGTGCGACGCCGGTGAATGGCCGGGCCCCCAAACACTGTCGCCCGCGGCGGCGATCGGGGCGGTTCATGGACCCGGTGGCGCGCGACCGCTATGAGGCACTCCGCGAGCTGCGTAAGAGCAAGGCCGTGGAGCTGGGCATCGATCCTGAGGTGGCGCTCTCCAACGCTGTCCTTGAAGAAATCGTGCGCACGCCGCCCCGGTCGCTAGAGGCGCTGCAGGCCACCCCGGAGCTGGCCGGCTGGCGGCACAGTGTCTTTACCGCGCCGATCTGGAATCTGGTCGCGGCCTTCTCGCGCAAGTAGCCACCAACATCCCCGGGGCTCTGACGGCACCCAACACCGACTTGCGATAGCTGTCGAGTGCCACGCCGTTTTCGCGGTTGGGTCGCCCGCTCGCACATCTGGTTTGAGTGGCCTCTGCTAGGTACCCGGCACCGGCACGACGCCACTCATCCGGCCGCGCGATTGCAGGAAAAGTCCATAAGACTTGGGTAAGTTCTTATTTAAGCTAAGGCCAACTCTTGCACATGTGACCTATGTATATGACTTCATTTGGCAAAAAACTTGACCGTTTTGAGGGTGTTCTTGCGGCACAAGAACCCGCGCATGTTCACGTTTTAGTTGAAGAAAACGCCGAAAGGGCTTGACTGAGACCCACGATTCGTTAAAGTCCGCAGTGGGAAAAAGTGGATCAACTTGGATCAATTCGGATCCAAGGCGATCAGACCGGATCGAGAGCCGCCAGCAATGTTCCGGGGACTGTACGAACACAGCATTGACGCCAAGGGGCGTACCAGCTTGCCGGTTAGGTTCCGGGAGGTCTTGGAGCGTCTGGATGCCGAGGCCAACCCAGGGACGGCCACCACCGAACCACGACTCATCATCACCACCGGGATCGACCGTTGCCTGGTGGCGTATCCGGTGTCGGCATGGCTTGCCTTCGAGGAGAAGTTGGCTGGTTTGTCCCAGTTCGATCCCGCCGTGGTGCAGCTGAAGCGCATCTACGTGGCGGGTGCCACCGAGTGTACCGTCGACCGTCATGGTCGGTTGCAGTTGCCGCCGATGTTGCGGGAGTATGCCGGGCTCAACCGTGACCTGGTCTGGGCCGGCATGGTTACCACCGCCGAGATCTGGGCCAAAGAAACCTGGACCGAACAATCCTTGGCCTCGCGCACCAATCGCGACGCCATCTTGCGACCTCTGACGGAGCTCGGCCTCTAGGATGGTTGCAGTTTTGCGTTTCGAGGAGCCCATGGGGTTTGTGCACGTACCTGTGATGTTGTCGGAGGTGCTGGAGCTGGCTGGCTCAGTGGCACCGCGGCGCATCGTGGATTGCACAGTCGGTGGGGCTGGGCATGCTTCGGCGTTGCTTGACGCCTATCCCGAAGCCACGCTGTTGGGTATCGACCGTGATCCCGAGGCTCGCGCCGCTGCTTCCGCGCGTCTAGAGCGTTTCGGCGCCCGAGCTCAGGTCATCGCGGGGCGTTTTAGCGAGGTTGCCGAGCTTGTCGCCACCCACGTCGGACAGGCCGTCGATTTGCTGCTTGCCGATGTTGGGGTGTCGTCGCATCAGTTGGACTCCTCGGTTCGCGGTTTTTCTTTTAGAGCTCGTGGGCCGCTCGACATGCGTATGGATCCCACGCATGGCGAGTCGGCCCGCGAGCTTATTGCTCGCCTATCGGCAGATGAATTGACGACCATCGTGCGGGAGCTGGGTGAAGAACGTTTTGCGGGCCGCGTAGCGCGCGCGTTGACGGCCGAGCGGCCCACCACCACCGAGGCTTTGGCTGCCCTTGTACGTCGGCACGTACCGATGGGTCGCGATGGGCTCGACCCCGCTACCCGCACCTTCCAGGCGCTTCGCATTGCAGTGAACGACGAACTGGGTGAGCTGACTGCGTTGTTGGCGGCGTTGCCGGGCCTGCTCGCACACGGCGGTGTGGCCATCGTCATCAGCTTTCATTCGCTCGAAGATCGTCTGGTCAAGCATGCCTTTCGCGACGCGGCCAAAGGCTGCATCTGTCCGCGGGAGTTGCCGGTGTGTCGGTGTGAGCACAAGCCCTCCTTGGAGATTCTCACCTCGCGGCCGCGGTGTCCGAGCGAGGCGGAATGCCAGGCCAACCCACGCGCTGCGAGCGCCAAACTGCGGGCGGCCCGCCGCATCGGGAGTGCCTAGCCATGCTGCGCACCTGGTTGCACTTGGTGGTGGGCTCCGCCATTTTTATCGCACCGGTCGGGGCTGCGCTGTTTCGCGTTTGGGTCCACAGCGACGTCGTACAAACCGGTTACCGGTTGTCCGAGGCTGAAAAGCAACGCACCGATCTGCGTCGCGTGAAGCGTCAGCTGGAGGTGGAGCTGGCTGCCGAGAAGTCGCCCGAACGGTTGACATTATTAGCCAATAAGCTCGGGCTGGGGCCGTTGCACGCCTCGGCCCCGGTAACGGCAACGAAGCCCAACACGAAATCGATCGGCAAGGCGGCAAGCAAATCGGTGGTCAAGGCCTCGGCCTCGAAGGGCAAACGGCCATGAGCGGACGCGATCGACGGCGGTTTGGGCTACGCGCCCGATTTGTCTTGGGCGTTTTTGTCGCGTCGTTGACGTTGGTGGCGCTGCGTGCCGCCAAACTACAGATCTTCGATCACCAAGAGTTGACGCGGCTCGCTCAAGGCGAATACCTGGCCGACCTGCGCCTGGCGCCGAGACGTGGGCAAGTGTTGGACCGCGCAGGTAAGCCGTTGGCCATCTCGGTAGATGTGCCCTCGGTGTACGCCAATCCGTCCTCGGTGCGCGATCCGCGCGTGGCTGCACGCAAGCTCGCTCCCGTGTTGGGGCTCGATCTGGACAGCGTTTACCAAAAGCTGGCCTCCGATCGGTTGTTTGTGTGGCTCAAACGCCAGGTGACGCCTGAGGTGGCCACCAAAGTGCAAGCGCTGGCGCTCGACGGTATTGGCACCAGTAAAGAACCCCGCCGTTTTTATCCTAACCGCGAGGTCGCAGCGCATGTCTTGGGCTTTGCCGGGCTTGATGGCCATGGCCTTGAAGGTATTGAGAAGCAGTTCGATGCCGACTTGGCGGGCGAAGAGCAGGTCGTCTCGGCGCTGAAAGACGGCAAGGGCAACGCGGTCTTGGCGGGGCACCTGGATCCCGACGAACGCACCAGCGGCGCCGACTTGCGTCTGACCTTGGATCTGCGCATTCAACATGCCGCCGAAGCCGCTTTGGAGCGGGGGGTCAAAGCCAGTCGTGCGAAGGCTGGCATGGCCGTGGTCCTCGATGTGGCGACCGCCGAGCTGTTGGCAATGGCGGCGGTGCCTACGTTCAATCCGAACGAGCCCACGAACGCCGGGAGCGAGGCGCGCCGCAACCGCGCGCTTACCGATCAATTTGAACCCGGCTCGTCAATGAAACCGTTTGTGATTGCAGCGGCGTTGGACGCCCGCGTGATCACGCCGAAGAGCACGGTGTTTTGCGAAAATGGCTCGATGCGCATCACCGATCGCACCATCCGAGATACCCACTCGCACGGCACACTGACGTTGACTGAGGTGCTCGCGAAGTCTTCGAACATCGGTGCTGCCAAGATTGGCCAGCTATTGGGGCGGGAGCGGCTGGCTGGCAACTTACGTGCGGTCGGTTTTGGCGAACGCACCGGCATTCGTTTTCCTGGCGAGTCTGCAGGTCTGTTGCGGTCCCCGTCGCAGTGGTCGCCTATTTCGACTGCTACCATTTCCTTTGGTCACGGCATTGCCGTGAACTTGCTGCAATTGGCCGCGGCTTATCGTGTGTTAGCCGCCAAGGGGCGTTACTTGCAGCCAGAGTTCGTCCAGTCGTTGGAGCGCCCCGACGGCACCGTGGTAAAGCCGCCAGCACGCTTGGAACGGCAAGTTTTCAGCGAGGCCAACACGGCGCGCGTGCTGACGATGCTGGAGCAGGTGGTTTCGAGCGATGGCACGGGCGAGTTGGCCAATGTCGCAGGCTACCGTGTGGCGGGCAAAACCGGCACGGCGCAAAAGCCCGATCCGGTCGCGGGCGGTTACAGCCCCGACCGTTATGTCGCCGTGTTTGCTGGCTTTTTGCCGGTTGAGCAGCCGCGAGCTGTGGTGGTGGTGGCCATCGACGAGCCGTACGGCATTCATACCGGCGGTGCGGTGGCGGCGCCGGTATTTGCCGAGTTGGCGCAAAGCACGATGCACTTCTTGGGTGTGCCGCCGCAGGCAACGCAAGGCACGCTCGCGGCGACGCCTGTTGTTGCCGACGACAACGAAGCTACCGTTGTCGATGCGCGCAATGATGTTTCTGAGACTGCGGCTCGGGTTGCCGCTGGTGGCATGCCGTCGTTCTTAGGAATGTCAGCGCGCGAGGTGCTCGATGCCTACGCCGAGTTTGGGTCGGGATTGAGCTTGGAGATGCAAGGGTCGGGCGTGGTGGTGCAACAGGAGCCACCCCCAGGAGCACGCAAGAATGCTGCCGGTCGGCTGCGGCTGACCTTGGCACGGCGATAAGGGGCTTGACGGTGCGATTGTCAAAGCTGTGTGACGGCTTGCAGGCACGCGTCGTGGGCGCCGATGTTGAGGTGTCCGGGCTTGTTTATGACTCGCGGCGCGTGGTGCCGGGGGTCATGTTTGCGGCCTTGAAGGGTGCGCATGCCGATGGTCATGACCACATCGCGCGGGCGGTACAAGCGGGTGCGGTGGCGGTGCTGTGTGAACGCGAGCTCGCAGTGGCGCCTGCCACGGCTGTGGTGGTGAAGAACAGCCGGTTGGCATTGGCGCAGGCAGCACAAGTCTTCTATGGCGATCCTGCGGCGCAATTGTTGATGGTGGGCGTGACGGGCACCAACGGTAAGACCACTACCATTCACTTGCTTGAGAGTGTGCTTTCCGCAGCGGGCCATCGTGTGGGGCTCGTAGGCACGCTCGGTACCCGCTTCGAAGGGCGGAGCCGCGAAACGGGCATGACCACCCCCGAATCTGCGGATCTGGTAGCGATGCTGCAAGAGATGCGATGCGACGGGGCCACGGCGGTGGCGATGGAGGTAAGCTCCCACGCTTTGGCGCAGGACCGCGTGGCGGGCGTGCAGTTCGATGTCGGTATCTTCACCAACCTGACGCACGATCATCTTGATTATCACGGTACGTTGGAGGCTTATTTTGCCGCCAAGACGCGTCTGTTTAGCGAGCGCTTGAAGTCCAGCGGCCTTGCCGTGTTGAACTTAGACGATGAACGTGTGGCGCGTTTCGCGGCGATGCTGCCGACCTCGCACACCATCGGCTTCAGCTTGGTGCCAGAGCATCCGACGGCGGCCTGTCGGCTGCATGTGCTCACACTGGACTCGCGTGGTATCGCGATGCGCCTGTCGTATCACGGCCACACGTTCGACGTGCACTCGCCGCTGGTCGGTCGGTTCAATGCCGCTAACGTGTTGGGGGCCGTGGCCGTGGGCTGTGCGCTCGGGCTGTCGAGTGAAGTTATTACTCGCGGCATCGAGGAACTCTCGGCGGTGCCAGGGCGGCTGGAGCGCATTTCGGGGCAGGGCGCGCCGCTGGTGCTGGTGGATTATGCACACACACCCGATGCGCTACAGAAAGCGCTCTCCACGGTGCGCGAGCTCGTGCCAGGGCGGCTCGTCTGCGTGTTTGGTTGCGGCGGAGATCGCGACCCACACAAGCGCCCGGTGATGGGGCAGGTTGCGGCCACGCATGCCGATCTGAGCATTGTCACCAATGACAACCCGCGCAGCGAAGCGCCGGAGGCCATTCTTGCGGCCATCGAATCAGGGTTTGTCGCTGCCGGTGCCAAGCGGCTTTCGAGCGTGAGCGGTGCGGGTTATTGCCTCGAAGCGAATCGGGCGACGGCTATTCAAATGGCAGTCGCGGCCGCCAAGCCAGGTGATGCCGTGCTGATCGCGGGCAAGGGGCATGAGAACTATCAGCAAATCGGAACGATGAAGTGGCCGTTTGATGATCGGGAACAAGGTCGTGCGGCGCTGACAATGGCCGGTTTTCCGGCGGAGGGTGCATGAGGGGTCTGCGGATCAGGCTTCTAGATGAGGAACGTTGGTACGTCATGCCGGCGGCGACGGCGTTGGAACGGCCGGGTGAGTTCGCCGGCGAGGAAGATGACGATCGGGAACCGGCGTTGGTCTTTGTGCATCCAGGCGCGGGCCGTGTGGCCGTGACCAGGGTGCTGCCGCGGCATGTGCGCGGGGTGGTTCGCGGGAAGTGATGCGTCCGTGTCCGTGGGCCTCTGGAGGGAGGCGTACGGGAGCGGCGTTTGGGTGTCTGCAACCGAAGGGTTAGGGTCATGACAAGTTGGGATCTCGGCGTGCTTGCGCGAGCCGCCGAGGCAGAAATTGTCGGAGGGGCGCTCCCGATGAGCGTCGAGGCGGTAGGGACCGATTCGCGGTCCTTGCCGCCCGCGACCCTGTTTGTGGCACTTCGGGGCGAGCGATTCGACGGCCACGATTTTGTCCGTGACGTCGTCGCGCGTGGTGCGCAAGCGGTCATGGTCGACCGGGTCGGTCTCACCAAACTCAACGATGTTCCGGTCGCCAAGCTCGT
>JAKLEG010000338.1 GCA_022703175.1 Myxococcota bacterium
GAGGTCGACGGGCTTGCCGTGTGGAGTCCGACCAGCAGCAATGATCTTGGCTGCCTCGACCGGGAAGAGTCCGACACCGTCGTACCGCGCGGTATCAGCAGAGGCCTTGAGATGAGTGTTGAGCTTCACGGTCATCTGGATTCATCCTCCCACAAAGAATATGCCCAGTATCCTGTCTCGGGATCAACTTCGCGCGCGAAAATCTCACACGCTCTCAGGGCGTCAGGTAGTCTCCGGGGGGATCCGGCATCCACGTGGCTCTTGTATCGTGCGCTTCCTCGTGCGATCCAACCCGCATTCTGATGTTAGGGGGGGGCCTCTGACACGATATCCGTGGCGATGCGCCTGACCCCAGGGGAGTGCGGTCATGACGAAGTCCAATGAGAGGAAGCTCGGCGCCGATGAACACCAACGACGCCTGGAGACGGTAAAAGAGGCAGCCATGAGCTTGCCAGTCTCGGCGGTGCGTGAGCCCGACATGCCGGTGGCGGTCTTCATCGACGAGGGCCATGTGGCGGTGGCGGCCGCCCATGAGCACCAGAAGGATCTCACCGCAGTAGGATTGCCGACGACAACAGTTGAGCAATTACATGGACGGTTGGAGGCTTTGGCGTCGGCCGAGGCGCTGTGGCGGCTGGAGCGCGGCTACGGCCGCAATGAAGAGACGCGCACTGTCATCGATGATGCCACGGCGCTGCGCGAAGATGTGCTGGCCGCTGCCGACTTGGCGCTGCGCAAGAGTGCGGAAGGGCAACGCCGGCTGAGCCAAATCCGTGAAGGTGAAGGTTTGCCCGATCTGGTGGCCGACTTGACCGACCTGGCGGTGCTCGTGGGCCACGCGAGCGCACGCTTCGAGGCTATTCGCTATCCCGTAAGCGACAAGGCCGCGGAGCTCACCCGCATGGCGACGGCGCTGCAAGCGACATTGGCGAACGAGGACGCTGGAAAGACTCTCGGCACCGCCAAGGAGCTACGTGACCGGGTTTACACGTTGGCGCTTGAGCCCCTCACCGATCTACGCGCGCATGCGACCTTTGCCTTCCGTCATGACCGTAGCAACAACCGGCGCATGGGTTTCACGTCGGCCTACCATCGCACACGTCAAGCACGCCGCCGGCAGGCCAAGATAACCGCCACGCCGAGCGACGAGTAGCCTTCCCGCGACCTGATTTTCGCTGACGGGTCGCGGCGCTAGGTCGCCGTGACCCCAAGTTCCCGCCCGCGACGTGGGTTTACCCCGCCGCGACAGGCTCATCTGCGTCCGCGACATGGGAATCGACGTTTGCGACAGGCTAAGATGCATCCGCGACATGCACGGTGCTCGTCCGCGACGTCTGAGAGGCGAAGCGTCGCCCCATTGGCCGCAAATTTGACCCCTCGCGCCCGGTCGCCCTATGTTTGGGCCGTGGTTGATGATTCAGACAAACGCACTTCGCCGCGGGCGCCCATCGAGTTGAAGGTTGAGTATAAAAAACTCAACACCTTCTTCGCCGATTACACCAAGAACATCTCGAAGGGTGGCACCTTTATTAAGACTGATCGGCCGCTGCCGGTGGGCACGGAGTTCTTGTTCAAGTTGGCGTTGCCCAAGCGCGCTGAACCGTTTGTGCTTAAGGGCAAGGTGGTTTGGACCAACCAAACCAACGATCAGCAGAACCCCGAAGTCAAAGAGATGGGTATGGGCATCCGCTTCATGTTCGAAAACCCGGGTGAACGCGAAGGGTTTGAGGGCGAAGTGGAGAAGTTGATGGTCGAGTCTTTGGGCGCCGAGCTGTACGAGAAGCTGGTGCACCGCAAGCCGCGGGTCTAACCTACCCTACGACGCTGACTAACGCGTGACCGATTCCGGAATGTTCTCAAACGTCGCGACGGTGCCGGCGACGATGCCGTGCTCCTGCGCGTAGCTGGCGTTTACTTCGACGACGTATTGGGCGGGCGCATCCACACCGCGCGGCGTTTCGGTGAGCGGCTCGGCGTGCGCCACCACCCCCACCACGGTTTTGTTCGCGGACAAGAAGATCATGTCCAGCGCCACGTAGGTGTTCTTCATCCAAAACGACAGCACCTCTTCGTTGGCAAACACGAACACCATGCCGGCGTTGGTCGCCAGGCTCTGGCGATACATCAGCCCTTTCGTGCGCGCGGCGGGCGTGGCGGCGACTTCCACTTGCACCACGGCATCGCCCGGGAGTGCATGGAAGGTGACAAGGGCGGGGGGGGGCGCGTGTGCGCTGGCGGGCGGCGGCGTGCTCTCAAGACACCCCGCGAGCATGACGGCAAGCGCCAACATCGGGCGGGTCATTCTTTCGGCGTGCAGGTGTTCTGCCTGCGCACGGTGCCAGCGGCCCAGCTGGCCTCGGTGGCATCGGGGCGGCATTCCATGTTGCGATCCTCACACTGCATGATGTCGCTTTGGCACTCGGCGGGGGCGCCAGCGGTGGGTTGGCAGCCCAAGGTGTCAAACGGTTCGCACACCAAGCGATGGAACAGGCACGCGGTGCCAGGCGGGAGCGTGCAGGCATCGAAACAACCCGCCTCTTGGCAATCGCTGCTCTGATCGCGACACAGGTAGGTGCTGGAGCCGATGCGCACGCAGTCGTCGTAACAGGCAAGCTCATCGCAGCGATCTTTGTTGGGCTTCTCGCAGGTCGAGTAGTCACGCAAGCAGACGTCGTAGCAACCCAGCTTGTCGCACGTCATGGCCCCGAGGTCTTCGCAATCGATGTTGCTCTTGCAGCCCGTCTTGAAGACGCAATAGTGGCTGGGCGAAAGCGGCCCCACCGCCTGGATCTGCCGACACCAGTAGCCATCGGGGCAGTCATCGTCGACGCATTGGCCTGCTTCACAGTGGTTGGGCGCGCGGCACTGGGCGTCGGCGGTGCATTGGCAGACGTTGTTGACGCACACGCCGGGCAGGTCGGCGGCAAATGGTTTGCCGACGCACTCACTGTCGGTCGCACAGGCCTTGGCTTTGGCGGGGCTATCAAGCTCGCAGGTGCGGGTGCAGTAGGGAGGCAGACCGCGGTGGGTCAAGCATTGGAATGATTCACAGGCGCTGTCGCGTTCGTGCCGCACCACTTCCACCACGGGGACTTCGCCCTGCACCGGATCGGGCACATCGGTCGCGACCGTACCGCAGGGATTGCCCAGCTCTTCGGTGCTACACGCGAGGCTAAGCGCCGTAAGCGTGAGCGCAAGCCATGTCACTGACACTTGTGTTCTTTGAACTCGCACAGCTTCAGCTCCTCGCCCGCCACAGGACTCGGCGCGGGAACGCAACAGAAATCTTCTTTGGCGCCGCAGTCGCTGCGGCTATCGCAGCGCTTCCAGGCACAGAATTTTTGTCCGGCAAAATCGCCCAAGGTCTGAATGACACGACAGCTGAAACCATCGGGACAACCCGCATCCTCGCGGCAGCGTTTAGAGCAGTAACCGGCGCGGCCTTGGCTGGCGATGCAGATGAACTCGTCGCACGGGAACGTCACACTTTGTTCGACGACCTCGGGGGTCTCAACGCGGGTACCCGCGGTAACCTCGGCGTCCCCCGCTTCGTTTAGCTGCGGGCACGCTTGGCCAATGTCGTTGCTATCGCAGGCCGCGAGGGCTGCAAGCAGTAGGGCCGCACCGAGCCACCGGGGCCCCCAAGGCGTGACGAACGTTCGTGACACAATGGATCGAGTAACACGACCGCTCGGGCGTCAGCAAGGCTGAGTCTTGCAGCAGCTCAAAGCGCTTCATTGACACCACCAAAGGTCCTCTATAGCCTTGGCGCGCGCCTTTTGACGCCAAGCTTTCGGGAGCAACCGTGGGACGGACTTCCTTATCTTTTCTCGTGATTCTTACGCTCGGCCTTGGGGCCGGGCGGGCCTACGCTCAGGCTGCCAAAGATGACGACCTCCTCGAAGACCTGGGGCCTGCGGCGACGCCTGCGCCTGTCGAGGAGACCGTCGCGCCGCCGGAAGAGGTCAAAGCTACCTCGGTGGAGAAGCCGGAGGCCAAAGCGGCCACGCCACCACCCTCCGAGACCGCCACGAGCGATCGCATCAAGGCAGTGCCACGCAAACCGGTGTTGAAAAATGGGCGCCTGGAGCTATTGGGCGGCGCAAGCCTCAGCTTGAACGACGCTTACTACCAACACTTTGCGTTTAATGGTGCGGCGATCTTTTATCCCCACGATGCCTTCGGTATCGGGGTCGGCGTCGATTACATTTATGCCAACGCGCGTTCGAGCAATATTGATGTCGTGCGCCAAACCCAGACATCGGTGCCGGCCGTGTTCGAGGCGCCCAAGCTGTTTGCGCACGTCGATCTGTATTGGGTACCGATCTACGGCAAGGTCAGTCTGTTCGACAGCAGCATCGTACACTTTGAGTTCTACGGCGTTGCGGGCGCGGGCGTGGTATCGGCCCTGGGCTCGCGGCGGCCTCCCGAAGCCAACGTGGGCTTGGGTCAGCGCTTCTTCCTGGGCGATTGGCTGGCCCTGCGGTTTGAAGTCCGCGACCACATGTTTGTTGACACCCTGGACGTCAACCAGGAGACGCGTTCGGATATTCAGAACTACGTCCTGTTTGTGGCGGGCGTGAGCTTTTTCATTCCTCCTTCCTTCGAGTATAGCTACCGATGACACGCACATTCACTGGGTGCTTGGTGTTTGTGGGCCTGCTTGCCGCAGCGCCCGTGTGGGCGGCCGACGACGAAGAAGACGTTGGCAGCTCGGCCGATGAAGAGACCGCGATTCGTGCGCCGAGCTCAGAAGCCGCCGGGCGGACCTTGGCCGAACGAATTCCGAGCGTGACGCGGCGGGTCTTTGCCAAGGCCGGGCGTCTGGAGCTGACCCCAGTGTTGGGGTTGACGCTCAACGATCCGTTCTACACCGGGATGATGATGGGCGCGCGCGCCGACTTCCACGTGGCGGAGTGGCTGTTCATTGAGGCGAACGGTAACTTCTTTGCCGCGGCGAAGTCGGATGTGCCGGTGGATGGTGGCTCGGCGCTAGATGTTACGTATGACCGGCCGGCCTACACCGGCGGCCTGAGCCTTGGGTTCGCACCGTTGTATGGCAAATTGTCGGTGATGGCTGAACGGGTGTTGCACTTTGATGCCTTCGTTACGGTGGGAGGGGGAGTGGTTGGGTTGAAGGATGCTGGCAGTGCGGTGGCTGTGACGGCCAGTGTCGGTCAACACTACTTCCTTAATGAGTGGTTTGGGGTGCGTTGGGAGTTTGGCGACCAGATGTATCGAGCTGCTCGGGCCACTGGGCTCAGCAAAGAAATGCAGCATCTGTTGTCATTCTCGCTGGGTGCGGCCTTCTATGTGCCGCCGAGCTTCGAGCATGAGGAACTGTAACGCCGCGCGTGAGGTGAACGAGCCGTGAAACGGTTGGCACTCATCCTAATTGTCCCCGCAGGGTTGGCCATTGCAGGCGCCGGCTTTGCGAAGGTCCAGGTTATGGCTGCGTCATCGGCAACGGTGACCAAACCTCTTACAGTGGCCGAAGCCAAGAAGGCCAAGAAAAACAAAAAGGCGAAAGCCGGCAAGGCGATCAAGGGCAAAGGCGCCAAGACCGCCGACGGCAGCGCGGCGGATGCGCTGTTTGATACGCCGGCATCGACCGATAGCGGTGGTACGCCACCCGCTCCTGCAGGGGGCGGTGCGACCACGCCCACATCACCGCCTGCGCTCGACTTGTCTGGAGGGGGGGCGCCGGTGCTCGATTTGTCGGGTGCGGGCACCGACACCGACGCCGCGCGGCAAGAGATGCTGAAAGCCAGCGAGCCGCAAAAGGCCGACGACAATACCAAGGGCAAGAAGAAGAAGAAGGGGAAGAAGGGCGAGTTCGACTTCGGCAGCAGCGTCGAAGGTGGGGATACGGCCTTTGACTTTGGCACCGACCTGGGTGGCTTCGACATGAATCTCGAAGTCAACACCGCCGAGCGCGAGCGCTTCGAATCGGCGATTCGCCTGATGTCTGACGAGGACTATGCCGCGGCGGCGCTGGAATTCCGCTACTTCTTAGAAGACCCGAAGTTCGCCGAGTTCTTGCCCGAAGCCGAGTACCAATTGGCGAAGGCCCTGTACAAATTGGGCTTCATCAACTCGTCGCTGACGCGTTTCCAGCAGATTTTGGAGAAAGGGCCCGCCCACCGGCGCTACAAAAAGTCGGTCGAGTGGCTGTTTTTTATTAGCCGCAAGATGGCCGATGAAACGCCGGTTTTGGCTGAGCTTGCGCGTTTTCGCAACGTCACCTTTCCGAAGGCGTACCGCAACGAGTACCGTTATCTGCTCACCAAGTACTTGTTCACGCAGGCCGAGCGGTTCGAGGTCGAGCGGCTCGAAACCGAAGAGCTGGAACGCAACAAGAAATCCAAGGCAGCCACCTTTGACTTTGGCGCTGCCTCGCAGGCCGTGGACAGTGGCAAGAGCTTTGATTTCTCGGGGTTGGGCGACACCGGCGGCGGCATGGACTTCGGCGGTGGCGGTGGCGGTGGCGGTGGCGGTGGTGGCGGCGCCATAGACTTCGGCGGTGGCGGTGACAGTGCGGGTGGGATGGGTTTCTGTGGGGGCGGT
>JAKLEG010000339.1 GCA_022703175.1 Myxococcota bacterium
TGCGGTCGTCTCATTTGCATTGAAGATGCGCGTGCCATCGCGGTCGACGTCGTAGATCCGTATCGGCCTTTGCTCCAGGAGGGCCTCGGCAAGATGCAACGCCGACGCCCGCTCGGTTCCCCAGCGGCTCTTCGCGAGTACCGAATCGCCGCGGGATGAGCGCACCGCCCACAGCCCAGCCCCTGCGTGCTCGACGGTCACATTCCAGTCCTCAAGGGTCTCGCGGAGGAACTGCTGGACGTGTGCCTCGCCAATCCAGGCCGCACCCAACTGGGCGTGAATCTCTTGAGGGCCGAGTGACCGCGGGAGGGCGTCCGTGAGCGCCTTGACGTTCACCGCATAGAGCGGGTCATCCAGCGCGGCCGTCTCCGCTCGTAACAACTTGTGCCGCACGTTACCCGACAGGTACTCAGCCGCCGGCACCAGCCGACTATCAAGGTCCGGGTCCTCGTAGACGAGTTCCCGGAGCGCAGCGCGGGCTTCGGCTTCCGTCGCTCCAAGAAGCCGAGCGATCTCGTCGAGCTGCACTTCCCCCGTCTTGTCGAGACAGATCGCAAGGGCATCTTCCGGGTTGTCGGCACCCAACCTCGCCACCCGGCGGCCCACGACCCGGCCCCGGAGGACGGGAGCCTTGCTCGCCGTCTGCGTCGCGCCATCGAAATCCTCCAGGGCGAAGACAACGGGCGCGAACGGGTCATCTCTGAAGCCGCCTTGAGGCGGACGGGTTCGGGCGAGTACCTCTTCCCCCGTATCCGGGTCTACCCGACCCGTGCGCCTCGCGTTGAAGCGGTTGATGGGCCCAAAGGCCACCGCGTAGGCGTCGTATTGCTCGTTGAGTTTCCTGCGCAACCCGACGATTACCGGCGCGTCGTCGTTCGTTCGAGCCTCTTCCTCAAGCAACGCCACGGCCGTGTCGCGGAGTGTCAAAAGGCTGCGTAGTTCCTTCGCCTGCGTTGTCGGCGGGCGGTACGCCACGGCGACGGCATTCTCAATTCGTGTGAAACCCTCGCCGGCAATCGCAATGTACCCCTCCGGCCGTTGCGACGAGGCCGCGCATAGAGCCACGGGCGTGGGGTTCTCGGTGGTGCCTCGCTCCGAGATGCCGAGGCCTTGAGCCATGGCTGACGTTGTAATCTCACGCAGCACGTTCTTCAGTGCGGCGCCCGCATCACGCTCGCCGTGAACTTCCAGCTCGATGCGCCCACCCTCGCCGTTGCCGGCGAAAAGCCTGCCGAGCACATGCGACGGATGTTCGCGGAAGTACTCGTTGATTCGTATCGGCTGGGCCGCCCCATCGAGCTGGGTCGGGACGCTTCGCTCGAAGGCTGCTCCGGCCGGTTCTCGCCCCTCCTCGCGGCGGCGCAGAATCAGCACATCGGTGACAACATCGGTGCCGGCGGCGCGACGGTGGGCGCCGCTCGGAAGCCTGACCGCTCCCACCAGGTCCGCCAACTCGGCAATCTCTCGCCGTGCCGCAGGATTGGCCGAATCCAACGCATAGCGGCTTGTCACCACGGTCACGAGACCGCCCGGCCGCGTCAGATGGAGACCCTTGATCACGAAATGGTTGTGGATCCGGTGGCCCGCCGCGTTGTGGCGCGGGTCATGCAATGTCACATCCCCGAACGGCACGTTGCCGACCACTGCGTCGAAGGTGTCCTCGGGAATTCGGGTGTCTGCAAAGGACTCAGTGAGGATCTTCGCGTTGGGGTAGAGCGCCGCAGCCAGTGCCGCCGTGGTTGGCTCCACCTCCACGCCGCACATCTCGATCTCTGCGGGCGCCAAGCCGATGAAGTTGCCGCTGCCACAACCCGGTTCAAGGGCCCTCCCCTGTCTAAAGCCCAGGTCGGAAAGCGCAGTCCAGATGGCCTCGGCATAGGCCACGTCGGTGTAGTGGGCGTTGATTGTGCTTCTGGCCGCCGCAGCTAGCTCTTCCTCGCTCAAGAGTTCCGCGAGCTGTGTGCGCGCCTCAGCAAATTGCTCGTAGCTAGCTGCCTGGGGGTCGAAAACTGCAGGCAATGCGCCCCATCCTGACCAACGCGCAAGGACCGCTTGTTCGTCGCTGGTCGCAACGCCGCCCTTTTCTTTGATGGATCTTAGAGTCTTGAGGGCTGCGATGTTGGCGCGAACTCGTGCCGCTTGGCCCGAAGGCGCGAGGTTCTCTTGGTTAACGGGACGAAACGGTCGATTTGGCTCAGCCTTGATTTCGGGCGCAGTTGTCTCGGCAGCGGCTAGCTCGCCTCCGGGTCTTCCGGCTCCAGCAGGGCCATTTCCCTCAGGACTTGGGCTTCCGCGTTGAATCGCGCCATGTTCAGGCGTCCCAGTTTCTCCATGTAGCCCTCCCCCGGACGGTCGTTCCCCGCCAGGGCGTCGGCCACCTCGTGCACCTGTTCCTGTATCTCGTCCCCCAGCATCGAGAAGTAGGTCTCCGGGTCCCGGATCGTGGCGTAGCGTTCCGGGAGCCACTTCTTCCAGTGATCGTGCGCTATCTGTCCGAACTTGTTCATCGCTAACTCCTTTCGGTCGGTCAGTTGTGCTGCCCCAAAGAAACGCCAACTGCATTTGCGCCGGTTTTGCGCGACTTCGCCCCGCCATCGTGTTGCCCCCTGCCTATCGCGTCGCCCCTTGCCGCAACTCCAACTCCCGATTCACCGTGAACTTGCGGGTCGCATCGCCCGCCCGTACCCAGGCATTTTGAAAACTGTCGCGGAGCTCGCCCCCGGTGCCGCGCCCCCGGTGAGCTGCCAGAGCATCCTCGGGCCCGGCCGTGTCGCGGAACCTCGCCCACGCCGAATAGGCTCGTTCCAACCCCTGCTGACTCGCCCGCAATCGATCCTCGGGGGTCATCGACTCAGGCCAGGTCGGCTTGATGGGTCGCTGCACTGGGGCCTCCCCCATCGCGTCATGCAAAGCCGTTACGGCCCCCGCAAGCGTGCGTTCGGCCGCTGTCCGGGTCGGTCCCACCTCCGGGCAACCCAACGGCCGCCCATCGAGCAAATCGCGCATCTCAAGCTTCGCGAGCGCCACCACCCGCTCTTCGCTGCTCGCAAATCGCTCCAACGCGGCAGTGGCCCTAATTGCGGCCTCGCTGGTCATCCCGACCGCGAGCCTCGCCAGCTTTTCTGGCGGGTCTTTGCGGGCCTTCGCGTAGTCCAACGCCCAGCCGGCGGTGGCCGCAGTGCCAAACGCCGCTCCGAGCGGCTGTGCCGCGTGTAGATCCCGATCGTGGCCATTGGCCCATAACCGCACGCTGTAGAGGCCGTTATGCTCCCTTGCCAGATGGGCCGTGTAATTCTGGCAAACAGCACTCACCGCGAGCTCTGGTTGCCGCTCGTCGGTTACCTTCACCGTGCAAACACCCGCCCGGTCGCTGACGCCCTTGGCCTCGGCACCTCGAACCTCGACCAACGCCGGCGAGTCCTTTGCTGACAGCCCGTAGCTCCGCAGCTCGTCGAACAGCTTGTCGCGCTCTTGGGTTGTTCCTGCCGGCTCGTGACTCCGCAGTTCCTGCAACCGTGCGATGCGCTCCCCGGTCGCCTTCTTGAAGGCTTCCGTGTTGGATACCTCGTCCCCGTGAGCCCGGATTCGCTCTTCGAGCAGCAGTGCTTCACTGCGCCGCCCCGCCGCTCGGTGCGTCTCACAACGCTGCACGAGCCCATCCAGCATCTTGAGCCGATCACTGCGAACCTGCGTAGAGTTTTCGGTCGTCCAGCTTTGGGTTGTTGTCATGGTCGCCTCCCTCCGGCTGTCGGGATTCAGCTCCTGTGAGCGCGCTGAGCTCTCGATGCTCATCTCTGCTGTACAAGCCGTTATCTTCTCTAGGGTCGTGCGAACGATCTGGGCCCGAGCGTCGCCACTTCTCTGCGAGCCCAACAGGCCGGGCAGGTACTCGACGAAAGTCGGATCGGCCAAGAGCCTCTCGACCTGTTGGCCCAGATACTTGCGCAGTTCGGCCGGTGCCTGGCGTACTTCCTCAAGTAGTGTTGGCCGCCCGTCCACGACGGTGAGGATGTCTTCGAGATCGTGACTCGAAAGGATGTCGCCGTGGCCGCGATCGGTGAAAGCATCGAGCTTCGTTGCGAGAAACACCGGCGCATTTACGAGGCGAATGCGGGTGCCGTTTGGCAGCTGAGTTTCCTGCGCCGTCTCAATCGCAAGCGGGTACCATCGATTGGCAAAGCCCAAGACGTTCCGGTTGCTCGGCATCAAGTCTACGGCTAGCTCGTCGAGCAGCCACCGACAAATCGGGGCGTCGGGGCGCATATCGCGCACAAACCCGAGTTTTTGGATGCGCGCTTCAAGGTCGTAGTACCTGGCCAGCTCGTTGATAGGGGCAGTCAGGTCAACATCTTTGGTGCTCCGAACCTGTGCGGCCTTTGCTGGACTCACAAGTAGCCCCACGCAGCACCCGCCAACGAATACCAAGTCTTCTCTAAGTGTTCCCAGGGCTGCGGCGATCTGCTCAACCTTGGCGAGGTTGGGGTCCTGGCTTTTCACTTGAGCAGCCCTCCCAGTATCTCCGCTGCCGCATTCCGCTCTCTCGCTCGACCAGCGCGCACAGCATCGAAGAGCGCCAAGAGCGCGTACAGCTTCTCATTTGCCAGCGCAGCCTTCGGCACCGTCGGAAACAGCGGCGCCAGAATCATTCCGCGAACGGACCCCTCAGCATGCGGCCATACGGGCACCGGGTCGGCGGACGCCTCGATGATTTCTTTGAGAGGCGACGCTGCGTAGCCCGTTGGCAGACCCCAATCGAGCGGACCCCAGATCGGGGGGAACGCATACTTGGCCCCATGAAGCAGGAAGTCGAGCGTAGGCCCCTTGAGCACGGTCAGCTTGCCGCCTTTGAGCGTCGCAAGCCCGGACAGAACGGACCTTTTGATCGAACCGTGCACGGCCGAGACGGCCATGCCGGCAGCTGCGGCCAACGGGATGTAACCCGTGGCCTTGTCACCCTGTGCAACAAGCGCCAACAAGACAAACAAGTCTTGCGGCTTCAGGGACGTCTGCTCATTGGCTCGCCGTGGCACTATTTCCTGTTTCCTGAATTAAGAAAATAGCATCTTTTCAGGATCTTGCCAACTCCAGTTCACCGCGCCCACGCGATTATTGCGGTGGGGGCTGTTGCGGTTTGCCTTGCTCATCGGTCGTACCCTGCTAACGATTGCATGCCCGCCCCAACAGATAGATCAGTGCCCCAAACCCCAAGAGGAACGAGATGCGGGCGAAAAACGTGATCGTCCACTCGAATGCTCGGGCGCGCACCAGTGCAAAGTAGCTCGGGAACTCCTCGACGCCAGCGCTGTTACGCCGGCGTAATTGCCGCCTCTCCACAAACATTGCCGCGAACACCCCGATCGTGCCGCATACAAGCATCACCCAAGGAACCCAGCTGAAGTCCGGCATGCTCTCTTCCTTTCCCCATCCGATCTCTAGCGATCACCCCGTTAACTGGTGCCGCAAATCTCCAACGCCCGCCCTCTCACGTCGCCTCAAGTCGTTGAGTTTGCGCATCCAACCCCGCATCACGCCCAGCGGCCAACTCGCCCACCCGGCGCTTGCCTTATCGCCCGTGCCTCCGTTCGATCTCGTTGCTCAGCGCCAGCTCCTTGCACGCTGCCTGCGTTCGCGCACGGGCGTCCCTAAACGCCGCCAGCGCATCCGCTCCCGGCCCGTAACCTAGCCGGGCGCCAACTTGCAGCGCCGGGTCGGCCTGATCCCGGAAGCTTGCCCAAGCCTTGTGTGCCTTTTCCAGGCGCTCACGGCATGCGGTCACACACTCCTCGGGCGACAACGATGATGGCAATGCCAGCTTGTGCGCGCTTCGCGGCAGCTCAGTGCGCACCATCTTCCCGAGGATCATTTCCGCCTGAATCCGCTCACGCTGGGCCGTCATGCGCACCGTTTCTCCACCGACCACACGAGGTTCGTCGCCCGCAAGCAAGTGCTGCGTCTCAGTCCTGAGCGCTCGGAACTCCGTGTCTTCGTGCCGCGCAACCTCTCGGATGGTCGTTGCACACCGATCAACCTCGCCACTTGGCAGCCACTGGTTTGGCTGGGTGTTCATCTCGGGTTGATTGTCTGCCACCGGCTTGAGCCCAACCGAGCGCGTCTCGGGGGCCTCTTGGGCACAATCGCGGTTATCCAGGTGCCACTTGTTATCCAGTTCTATTGCTTCGCGCTGTGCCTTTTCCGACGTTCCATACGCTGGCGACCACCTAGGTTCGCAGTCACCGCCCTGATGTGAGACTTCGAGGCCAGCGTGAAAGCCTTCCGGGCTCTTCCCCACCAGCCAGCGGGTTTCGCTTACCCCGTCGAGATCGCTTTGCCACTCTCCTTGGAGGTGGACGCTCATTGTCTCCGGCGGCTCTTCAAGAGGGCAGTCATCCTCGAAAGTGGCCCCATCTCGTTGGACGTCGTCGTTCACTGCATCCGCCATCGTGCCCATCCTCCCTACGTTGCCTCGCCTCGTTCCAATTTCACAATCTGCGCTTCCAACCCCGCATTTCGCCAAGCCGCCAGCCCTTTTCGCCTCTTCCATCTCCCGCTT
>JAKLEG010000034.1 GCA_022703175.1 Myxococcota bacterium
CCTGCCCAACGTCGAAGTCGATGCGTTTCAGGGCCTGCTCGTGAACTACGCCAAGCATCGCGGCGCCACCGTGATCATGCGCGGGCTGCGCGCCGTTTCCGACTTTGAATACGAGTTCCAATTGACGCACATGAACCGACGACTAAACCCGACCATCGAAACCGTGTTCATGATGACGGGGGAAGAACACTTCTACCTGTCCAGCCAATTGGTGCGCGAGGTACGCGCCTTTGGCGGCAGCGTCACAGGCCTCGTGCCGGCCAATGTCGAACGCCGCCTCGCCGAGAAGTTCGGTACGCCCCAGGGCCACGAGAAGCCGTAGGTGCCACACGCCGCTGCCCACGCTCGCTGGTTATGTCTATGGCTGGTTGTCGTTGGCCACGCGGTAGGTACGTACAGCTGCACGCGCACCGAAATGGTGGCGTCATTCCCGGACAGCTTTGTCGGCGTCGGCCTCGAATTACGAATGGAAGGTGGCCAACCTGTCGTCGTGCGCGCGCTTCCAGGTGGCAGTGGTGAGCAGGCTGGCATCCTCGCCAATGACCGACTTCTCGCGGTGGACGGTAAAGCCACCCAGGGCCAAAGTCTTGGCGATGTGGTAATGCGCCTGCGCGGAGCACCTGAAAGCCAAGTGACATTGACGCTTGATCGCAACGGTCAACGGCTGGTGGTGGCCCTGAAGCGTACCAAAATGGTCAAACGGGAAAGCGACTACAGCCGAGCCCCGAAGTAGCCCGCACGCAACTCAGTGCACCGCGCCGCTGTGCATCAATTGCACCGCATCGATGCCCATTTCCTTGAGCGCCGCATTCCAGATCTCTTCATCGCCGCTGCCAAACACCAGGTTGGCCAGGGGCGACATCACCAACCAGGCCCCTTGAGTCACCTCTTCCGCAAGTTGCCCTGGTGACCAGCCGGCATATCCCAAGAACACCCGGAGTTTGTCCGGCGGGTTTTCGACAATCAGCCGCAATGACTCCAGCGAATAGCTGAGGCGAATACCGTCCACGATGGTTTCGGTCTCGGGTCCCTCGTGTTCGGAGATGTGCAGCAAAAATGCCCGATCGGTTTGCACGGGTCCGCCCTGATACACCAAGCGGGAATTGTCACCCTTGAACTCCATCTGTTGACTCTCGCAGAAGGATCCCATGTCGAGCGTGGAGGGCTTGTTGATGACAATCCCCATCGAGCCTTCGTCGGTGTGCTCCAAAATGAAGACCACGCCGCGCGAAAAATTGGGGTCGCCGAGCTGCGGCACAGCAACGAGGAAGCACGGCGCCTTCAGCTCGGTTTCAATAGCCATAGCGCGAGCATAACGACAATCCGAGAGGACGGCCAGAGCTTGACTTGACGGGGCGCTTCGCCAAAGACAGGCCTCAAAATCAAGGAGCATGCACCCGCGATGTCGGATTTGATGGACCCCGAAATCACACCGACATTGTCACCGGGCTTGGTGCCTGCCCCCACCGCACCTCAGCAGGAACGGGAACGTCTGCGCGCTGCCGTGGAAGCCGCCCGTGACCGCATTGCCGACGAGGACCTGGCGCTCGCGACCTTGCGCAATCAGCTGACCGACTTCGAAACCGCCCTGGAGCTCAACCTTTGGCATGAACAAAACGCGCTCCGGCGCACAGCCGAAGTCATCCGCGAGTTGGAGCGTTGGATCGACGTGTTGAGCCGGGCCCCGCGCGCGCAAGTCCCCGCGGCCGCTAAACGATTACGCCGACGCCGCGCCATCGAGCTGACGCAGGCGCCCGAACCCCCGGCCACAGTCCTCATACCGACCCCCAACGAACGCACCGCCGCCGAGCTCCTTAAAAGCACCTACCGCACGCTGGCGCGCCGCTACCACCCCGACCTAGCCCGCAACGATGTCGAACAGCTGCGTTTTTCGGCATTGATGGCGCACATCAACGAGCTGTATGCCGTGGGCGACCTGGAGCGTCTGGCGCAGGTGGCACAATCGGCCGGGCCCGAGCCTACGATGCCAGGCTTCGCGGATGAGGCCGCTGCCATCCAGACGCTACGCACCCGGCTTGCAACCTTGGAACAGGCCTTGAAAAGTCTCGAGGAAGAGCGCCAAGGCATCCTCGCAAGCGAAACCCACGCTTTGTTCTTGCGCCAACGCGAACTGGCGCAGCAGGGCCAAAACCTGGTGGTTGAGCTGAAGGCTGAACTGGTTGAACAGTTCACCCGTGCGTTGACCGATGTGCGCGCCGCAACCCAGCTTCTGGAGACCCACGTGCAAAAGTACAACCACCACCGGGCACTCGCCTCCGTTGCATCTGATGCCTCCCAGATGTTGGGCCCGGCCTTCGATCCACATCGGAAAAACCATCTGGTGCAGCTAAGCCTGCACGCCCTCAAGGTGCGTAACGTCAGCGCGGCAGCCCGGGCTGAAGCTGAGCAGCTGGAGGCCCTGGCCGCTGCGCAACCCGCGCTGCTTCGGTTGGTGCTGTTTGCCTACATTTGTGAGCTGTCGACGCTGCCGATCCCGGGCCTGGAACGTTTCGCCGAGTTGGAAGAGCGTTTTCATGACCTTGGCAAAAACGACAACCCACCCCTGACGCTCACCCGTGCCCTGATCGAAGCAGACAAACGCGTGGCCTTTGGCGTGCGCCATGCCACTGAGAAAATGGCATTTTCGGGCCTGAAACTCCTGATGGCGAGTACCCGCGAAGCTATGCCACTGTGCCTGGAGCGGCTCGCGGTGCGCACAGAGCTGCGACGCTTGCTGAGCGTGCTGGGTGAAAAAATACCGTGCCCGACGTGCGCGCGCGACGTCTACGTGGTGCCGTTGTTCAGGCTGCGCGGCTTAGACCATCTGCGGGCGTTGGTGTGCCCCGACTGCGGCGCCGCGTTGCGTCGCTACTGGATGCCCAAGGGCAAAGACATCCAGGCGATTCTGAATCCGGTCTATCTGGAGTTGGGAACAGTCATCGAAACCGAGCTGCGCCTTGCACGCACCACCTTGGGGATGCAGTGGACCACCGCCGAAGCGGAACAAGTTACCCTCAAAGAGCTCAAACGCCGCCTGATGACCGACCTTTTCGAGCGTCATGACCTCGGGCTAGCCGCCGCGCATGTCTCACTTTACGCTGGCCGCCGCGAATTGCCGCCTGCCATGCCTGTCGCAGAGTTAGGCAATACGCCCATCTCAATTCGCTTGACCCATGGTGCACCGCTTTCGACCCACGAGGCTGTCGAGCGCCTGCGCCAACGCATCCGAGCGCGCTTCAGTCGCGCGTAGCTCTCTGAACGACGTTGTCAGCGCTCGGGCGCGCTCTTAAAGAGCAATCGCCAAACTCCCACACCTTCAATCGTGCGCTCGCTCGACAAGGTCGCCTCGCACTGAGCAGCCAGTCGTAAGGCAGCGCGCCACGAACGTTGGCTGCGCGTCTGGTTGGCTTCAGGATCGTTGGCCGTGGCCATGGCCGACAGAAACACGCCACGCAGCTCCACCACCGAACGGTCGCCTGCCCGAGTAAGCGCGATTTCCAAACGGTCGGTGGAGCGCTCGCCGGCCTCCTCCACCGCTAACAACATCAAGTGCAATAAGAGGCGCGCAAAATCGACAGGTGACACCGACGCCCACAGACTCTTATCGGCCCCCGAGTCGAGCGCCAGTACCACCCCATGCGGCGCCGTAGTGCGCACCACGGCCACAGTGTCGCGCGCCCACATCGTCACGTCACAAGCAGCCACACCCACCGGTTCGCCAGCACGGCGGGTAATGCTCAAGACAAAACGCGTCAGGCGGGCCGCATGCTCGATTTGCTCCTTGACCTTCTCGCCCAACGACGCCACCGTCTCGGGAGGCAGCGTCGGCGCCAGGGTGACCCACCCAAGCATACCGCTCAGCATGTTGTTGAAGTGATGTGCCATCCCCCCCAAGAGAGGTCGATACATCGCGCCAATTTCAGCGTCTAACCAGTCGGTGGATGTTTCGGATTGCTTGGCCCCCGCGCCGTTTTGCGACATGTCCCCGCCTCCTTGTGCCGCGCCCCGGGCACGCTGTCGTGCCAAAAGCGATTGTAATGATAATATGGAGCAGGAACGAGACAAATCAAAGGAAGACGCAGGCCACAAAAAAACCGCGGCCCGACCGCCAGCACCGGAACCTGGGGGGGGGAGGGATTACCGAGTTCCGTTACCAGCGGCCGGGCCGACTTTAAGACCCAACCTATGTAAGAACGGCCCGGTCACCATTGGTATCGGTTGGGGGGGGAGGGATAACCAGACCGCCACCAACAGTGACCGAGCCAAGCCTCAAACACGACTTCTACATATGCATGTTCCTTGCCAACTCTTCGGTAAAAAACATATGCGTAAAAACAGGCAGTTACAAAGGTGCGTGATCTGGGTCACAAAATAGTTAGGGTAAAAATACCACAACGAATTGACTGCTCGTATAAATGTCTGCAAAAATAGATACCTATGTGCGCGGCAAAATAACCACTCCGGGGTGAAAAAATGTCACACAGGGTTTTGGTTGCGGAAGACGACGCTACCACCCGATTTTTGATCCAAGAATACTGCAAAGATGAACCCTACGATCTGAGTTTTGCCGCCGATGGCGTTGAGGCAATGCGACTGCTGAAGGACAACACCTTCGACCTGGTGGTCACCGACGTACGGCTTCCCGGAGTCCCTGGTGAAACCCTGCTCTCCTTTGTACGCGATACGCGTCCAGGCGTGCCGGTTATAGTGATCACCGGTTTCGGCAGCATCGATGGCGCCGTGCGTTTCCTTCAAGGTGGAGCGTTTGACTACATTGCCAAGCCCTTCACCGGGCAAGTCTTCACGCACCGACTGTCGTTGGCGGCGCGCAACATCGAACTGAAGAACGAGGTAGATCGGCTGCGCAGCATGCGCCCCGGGCCAGCGCTCTCGCAGGTGATTTCAGCCGACCCGGGCCTGGTGCGTATCCAGTCACGTCTGCCGTCGATCGCTAAGACCGACGCCTCCGTTGTGGTGTACGGCGAAAGCGGCACCGGCAAGGAGCTGTTTGCGCGCTCGGTGCACGAGCTGTCGCAACGCTCGGAGAAGCGCTTTGTCTCGGTGAGTTGCGCGGCGCTACCTGAGACGCTCATCGAAAGCGAGTTGTTTGGTCATGTGCGCGGCGCATTCACCGACGCGCACACCGACCGGGACGGCCTCATTGACGAGGCCCAAGGGGGCACGCTCTTTCTGGATGAGGTGGGTGAGCTGCCGATCACCGTGCAGGCCAAACTGTTGCGGTTCTTGCAGGAACGCGAGTTCAAACCAGTGGGCAGCAACGAGATCCGCCATGCCGACATTCGCATCGTCGCCGCCACCAATCGCAACCTTGAACAAGAAGTGGCGGCAGGCCGGTTCCGCGAAGACCTGTTCTATCGCCTGAACGTCGTGCCAATTCACCTGCCCGCGCTGCGCGAACGCGCAGGAGATATCCCACTGTTGGCCAACCACTTTGTGTTGCGCTTCGCCAAGGAGTTCAATCGCCCGGCGCCGTCGCTTAGCCCCGAGGTGGTGGCGCTGATGTCCAGCCACTACTGGCCTGGCAACGTACGCGAGCTGATGAATCGGGTGCAGCGGATGGTGGTGATGACCGAGGAGAACGTCATCCGACCTGAGGTTTGGTACCGGTCGGGGTTGGACGCGGTCAGCCCGAACCGCCAAGACGATCTTGCGCTCGACCAAGGCTTCACCTTCGAAAAACGCAAGATGGTGGCGCGCTTTGAGGCGCGTTTTGCCCGCGAGTGCCTGCGCCATGCCAATGGCAACGTGGCCGAGGCCGCACGCATTGCCCGCATCGACCGTAAGAACTTCTGGACCTTGATGCACCGCCACAAAATCACGGCCGAGGAGTTTCGTGCCCCGACCAACACCACCGTAAACCTGCGCGCCAACCGCTAGCCGGCCGAAAACACAGGACACCCCACACACAGTCGCCGAAAACTTGAAGTGACACCCAAGGCGGTGCCAAAGGTGACGACGCATGCGTATTGCCTCCCCGGTGCTCGTGCCTGACCTGCGCCTACCGCAGGCTGCTCCCCTACCCCAGCCAGTCGCCCCGAGGCCGCCAGCGCGGCAGCCAGACCCCGGCCACTTTGGCCCATTGGCCAGGCCGAAAGCCAACCTGGGTCACACGCTGCCCCACGAGCTCCTGGCCAGTACATTGCAGCGCACTATCGAGCGCTTTAACGCCCTCACCGCGGCTCCGTTACCCACCGACGCGCCAGCCTTGGCTGCGCTGTACCTCGCCCTGGCTGGTTGCCTGAGCCAAAGCGAAGCCTGCCTGCTGTCGGCGCTGGATGCCTTGGATCCGCGCACTGGCGGAGGCGTGGCCGAACCTAAGCGTGGCTACCAACAGGTGCGGCGCGCGGCGTTTGCGCTGCTCACAAATGCGGGGGTGTTTTTCGAGACCGTGGAGCCAACGTTTGCCAAGATCGTGCATGGGGGCAGCGCCTGGCCGTCGCAACCCGTTGAGACCCGCGCAGATCGCGGCGATGGCCGGCCACTGTATCTCTTCCGCAACACCTACAAAAAACTCCCGGGGCTCACTGATGCCGAGCGCCGCGCCGAACACGACAAGCGAGTGGCGAAATTTTGGGCCGAGGGCGGCAACTTCGACGAAATCATCACGGCCACATCTGGCGCGCTGAAAAACCTGACCCCCGGCCTGCGCTACGACTACGTAATGCTGGCCGACGGCACGCTACGATTACACCCCAACCTGAAGGAGCAAGGCGCTCCCGGCCACTCGCTGTTGGCCACCGGCGGACCCACCTACAAGGATGAATTACTGCTGTCGGCAGGCGAGCTGTGGATCTACAAGGATACCGCAGGTGACCTGGAGGCGTTGGTGTTGGCCAGCAACTCCGGACATTTCAAACCAAAGCTTGCCGACTTGAAGAACGCCTTGCCTGTCATTGAGAAGCTAGGCGTGCCGCAAAACAAGGTCGTGAGGTTCGGCGGCCCGAACTGCATCCCGGCCATACTCACCGAAATCGAGAAGAACTGCAGGTTGGACAACCTGGTGGCCCAACTCCCCGACGACGCCGACACCTCGCTGAAGGCGCTCGAAAACCGCCACCCGATACGCACTGCGCTGGCCCTGCGCGCACGTCGGTAACCTCACACGGCAGCTGTGACAATTCTGCAGGCGCTGCGACCGGAGCCGACTGCGCGCCACTGCGGGTTAGGCGGACTGGAGGGGGCGCCGCGCAGCGTAGTCCACGTGCCGATGCCGAGCTGCGCGCGACGCAGACCCGGCGCGCAAGCAACCGAGAGGCGAAGCACAAGCCGCAAGCAGCGCCGGGGCCGAGGCCGACCGGCCGAGCCCGGAAGGAGGCCGGCCCGTAATAGGACGAGCCAGGGGACTTGCTGGTTTTCGCGACCGCGAAAAGCTGCATGTACCCGGTGGCCGAATGTAGCAACGGGCAACCCCCAAAAACCCTGGTAGATAGCGGTCCCGCGCACGTTTTAGAGCGTTTGATTGACACGTGTTCCGTTTCTCGTTAGCGTGCAACCGTCTTCGAAATCGCTTGAGGAACTCTATGGCTGACACTGCCTGCGTAATCGGAAAAGGCATTCAAATTCGCGGTAATCTGTCGGGTTCTGGCGACCTGGTGGTGGAAGGTCGGCTGGAGGGGCATGTCGCCCTCCAAGACCACATCATCGTGGAAGAGGGTGGCACCGTGGTGGCCGACGTCGAAACCCGCGAGCTAACGCTCAACGGCAAGATGAGCGGAAACATCGACGCCAACGACCGCGTGTCGATCTCCAGCACAGCGACGGTGATGGGCGACATTCGCGCCCCGCGCGTGGTGATTGAAGATGGCGCGCGGTTCCGCGGCAACATCGAGATGGATGTGCCGCTCCCCGACAACATCTAGACCTCCGTTCTTTTGGGCACTTGGATCGCGTTACCGAGCCTGAGGCTTTGGAACGCCCGCAAGGAGATTTGCACATGGCGAACACTGTGATTGGCAGCTCGATTGTCATCGACGGCGAGATCACGGGCGACGAGGACCTGGTGGTCCAAGGCACCGTGAAAGGCAAGATCCAGCTCAAGGAAAGCCTCTATGTCGAAGCGTCGGGCGTGCTTGAAGCCGACGTAGAGACCCAGAACGCCGAAGTCTCGGGCCAGGTGACCGGCAACGTCACCGCCAGTGACAAGGTAGAGCTGAAGAGCAACTGCCGCATGGTGGGCGACATCAAGGCCCCCCGCATCCTTATCGCCGACGGCGCCTCGTTCAAGGGCAACGTCGACATGGATGTCTAAGGATTAAGGCATTGACGCAGGAGGCTTGGGCGATATGCCACGACCCTCTCTGGGAGAGAATTCCATGGTAGACACTGCGCAGTCGACAGTCGTTGGACCGTCGATTCTGATCAACGGCAACCTGCAGGGCGATGAAGATTTGCTCGTGCTCGGTCGCGTTGAAGGCAGCATCAACCGGACCAAGACGATCAACATCGCCGAGTCGGGCATTGTGAAGGCCGAAATCACCGTAAAAAACGCCGTGGTAAGCGGTGTGGTGGTGGGCAACATCACGGCCAGCGACAGCGTCGAGATCACCGAAGCCGGTCGAATGGTGGGTGACATTCGCGCCCCACGCGTCATCATCGTAGATGGCGCCCGCTTCCGTGGCGCGGTGGATATGGGCGACCTCGAAGCGCCGCGCGCCTCCGGTCCGCTCCCGCAACGGAGCGCCGACCGTCCGGCGTTGGTGAACAGCTCAGCCCCGGCACCGCAGGCCCAAAAAGCCCCGGCCGCCAAGGCGCCTGCCCCAGCCCCGATGAAGAAGGCCATTGCGCCGCCGCCGCCACCGCCAGCGAAGAAAGCCGAACCGGTACGGGCCCCTGAGCCCACCGTGGTGATGGCTGGCGCCAAGAAGCTAAAGAAGAAGGTTGTGGTCAAGAAGAAATCCGACTAGTCGGGTTTCCGGCGACACCTTTCTGCTCGACATGGACCGGGCGGCCTGTGCTCGCCGGTTCTAGGAGAGCGATCCCGTGAAGCGCTTTTATCTCCTTACACTCGTAGCCTCGATGTTGGCAGTCGCTTGCGCCGAAAAACGTCCGGCGGTGCTCTACGGTCCGCCGCAGCCGCTCTTGGCTACGGACTATCCGCAGGTGCTGGAGGCTTGGACCCGCTCGGCCAAGTTGTACCAGGGGCTTGAGAACAAGATGTTTGTGACCGCGACAATGCACGCGCCGGAGTTCCGCCGTGCATTTCCGGTGGCCTTCCCTGAGATTTACGGACAAGGCGGCAACATCACGCGCCGCGAGTTGGTGGAACTGACCGGGGATGTCGAGGCCTACCACAATTTTTTCTTGTCGGTGTACACGCCAGTCATCAAGTGGAATGACTTGGCCAGCCCCCAGTCGATTTGGCGTGTGACGCTGTTGGGCGATTCTGAGGTGGCGGTGGGTCCGAAGGAGATCGTGCCGATCAAGATCGACGAGAACCTACGCGCGGTTTATCCCTACATCGGCCACTTTGACAAATGCTACCTGGTGCGCTTTCCGATGACGGATGCGATGGACCGGCTGGTGTTGGACGAGCACAGTCACAGCTTCAGGTTACGCGTCGCCAGTGCGTTGGGTGTTGCCGAAATGCAATGGGCCCTGCAGGTGGTGCCTGGTGCCAGCCGCGAGGGTACGCGCGTGGACGTAACGCCGCCAAATGACGCCGAAACACCCCTGACTCCGACCCCGACGAGCGAAGAGTAACGCGGCGAGCGTCCTCACCTATTTACATGTGCTTGAGCATAAACGCAGCCAGCAAGTCGGCTGAGTTATCACCTTCGGTGGCGCCGGTGGCTCCGACGGGAGCACTAACGGGAGGTACAGGCACTACCGTTGGGGTCTGAGCGGGCGGAGGGACGGGTGCGATCGGTTTTGGTGCTGCGGTCTTGGGCGCGGGCGGCGGCAACACCGGGGTGGCCACTTGAACTCGATCGGGCACCGTGGCCTTGGCGACGAGTGCCGCAGGCCGGGGGAGCGGCGTCACTGGCCGAGCCACCACCAACGGTTTGCCCTGCGCCGTACCGATGAAGCCCTCCTCGCACTGATAGGCCGTGTCGCCGAAAATCACGCTGTCGCGATAATGCTCGCCCTTTTTCGCGACGATCTCAGCGACGGTGAGCGCCTGGCCACACAACCCGTCATTGTCTTGACCATCGATCACCGACAAGATGCGAACCGCAGGCTCGACGGTGTAGGAGAGCTTTTCGGCGAGTAACGTCAGGAGGTTGTTATCAAAGGTGACGGCGCCTTCCTCGATCCAGGATTCGAGCTTCTGCTGCAAAATGAACAAGCGCTCGGCCACCGTTGCAAACTCCTCTATGACTATCCATAGTACAGGTCCCAAGGGCTGGGCAAACAACAGCCCGGCAATTATCACGAGGGCATCATGAGCGAAGGTATTTTGACACTGACCGACAAAGAGTTCGACACGCAGGTTTTGAAAGCCAGCCAACCGACCCTTGTCGATTTTTGGGCTGAGTGGTGTGCTCCTTGCCGCGCGCTAACGCCGGTCATCGAGGAAGTCGCCAAGAGCTACGGCGGTCGCCTGCAAGTGGGCAAGATGAACATCGACGAGCATCCAGAAACGCCCTCGCAGTATTCGGTGCGCGCGATTCCGACCTTGTTGTTGTTTAAGGAAGGTCGCGTCGTGGAGCAAGTGGTGGGCCTGGTACCGAAAGCCAAGCTCGACCAAATGCTCGCGAAACACCTATAGCCCACTCACTTCGCCCGCTTTCGCATGCCCGTCGCTGTTCTTGTAGCCCCCTGTAAGTGGGTGTGGGCGGCCTCATAGCTGCCGAGCCGGTGTCCGATTTTTATCGTAGATGCGGCGAGTTACAGCAGTGCGACCACTTGCGTGAGGGTGCGGACCGGGTCGATGCCGATGGCAGTTTCGTCTGAGAGCACAATGCCGCAGGCATCGCGCGCTTGGATTTCGGCCAAGTGTACCACTTCACTGCGGGTCGGTTCGTCGTGGCTGGTGAGGTGATGAAACACCTGCCCCGCGACCACGCACGGGACGTTCGCCTCGGCGGCCTCGCGCAGCACTTTAAATTGCAGCGGAGCGAGCTCACGGGCGGAAACCATGGCGCCCAAGTCGCCTCGGCACAACCACAACTCGTCAGCCACCGCCGCAATCGACGGCAACGCCGAAATCGCCTCGGGGCGCTCAAGTTTGGCGATAAGCTGCGGCCCATACTTAAGCGACTCACAGTGATCCCACAACACGATGAGCTCAGCTGCCTGGCTGACGAACGACAGCGCCAACGCTGCAACGTCATACTTTTGCGCGAGCGCCACTTGCCGAACCTGCGCCTCGGGCAGCCCCTTGAGCAACAACGGTTTGTTGACGATATGCACGCCCACACGAGCACGCAGCGGCGCTGCCTTCAGTACACGCGCGGTAATAACATTGGCCGCGACGTCCTCGACCAGCAATTCCACTTGTCGATCCATCAACACCAAGAGATCGCCTGCGATGATCTGCGCAAACAAGTCGGCGTCGGGCATCGGGATCGCCCCGACCGGTGCACACTCGCCCAACACCAACAACACGGAACTGCCGGCGCGTAGCATCAGCGGCTCAGGCAACTGGCCGATGCGCCGTTTGCTACCCTGAAGGTCCAGCGTCACCGAAACTGGAAAACCTTTGAGAAACGCCAATACCCGCTCAAGCGCTGTATCGCTCAGGTGTGAGCCATTCACTCGCACGTACGGTTGACCGAGACGGACACACAGGTCGACAAAGGTCTGCGACTCACTCGCGGGTCCAAGGGTACTGATAATGCGGAACTGCGCCATAATTGCCTTTTACCCTATCCCAGCCGCCGTATCATCAGGAGCGTACCGACCCCCAAGAGCAATGCGCCCAGAAGGGCCAGAGGATTTCCGGGCGCAACACGATGACGCAACATCACCGCATCGCCACCCTTGGGCCCACGCATCGGCCGCGTCAACAACCACATCTCACTGCCCAATCCGTATGACAACGGTTCATTAAAGCCAACGGTGGCTTGCGTCGCCTGGCCCGAGGCATCGCGTACTTCCAACGTCGCTCGCACAGACTTGAGACTACCGTCAGCCTGCGGCGTCATTGCCAGATCGAGCAAACGGGCCTGCCGCCCCTCCGAGAGTGCCACCAGGTCGGCAGTCACCACCACCGGAGCCTCCTCCCTGCTCCAGAGCCCGCCAACCAGGTGCGCGAGGAACGCCACGAGCAACCCTACGTGCACCAACACACCGGCATAGGCCTGTGGATTCACGATTCGGGCACGCACGCGCAAGACCAACGTGTCCCACGTACACAAAAGGGTGTTCAGCGCATACAGCGTCACCACGACGAGCAAGAGATAGAACCACAGGTGCGTCATCGAAAGAGGCGCGAAGAAAGCGCGCACGTCCTCCATGTGTACGTCCTGGGAGGTGGTATCGGCGGTAGCGGCCAACACGAAGGAGCCGATGCCAAGCAACAGCGCGGTGCCAAAACCGCAGATAAGATTAAGCTCTTGCGATCGCAACCACCGCGCCCACGTGCGCCTGCTGCGCGGGCCAGATTCAGAAGGCATGGCTAGACCTCCCGAACAGAAATGACGTGCCGATGTAGGCGATGAGCACTGCGAGAAAACCCACGAGCGCAAGGGTTGGCCGAAGCCAGCGCAGCGTGGACCAGCGCGAAGACATGCGCAGATGCAAAAACGCGCCATAGAAGAACCACAACACCACCGACCAAATAATCTTGGCGTCCCACATGAAGTAAGCGCCCCAGGCCACAACCCCCCAGAAGCCGCCGCAGATCATCGACAGATTCCAAAAGGCGAAGCCGGTTAACACCAGCCGGTCGATGAGCCCCGCCCACGCGGCATCACGATCGATCATGAAGCCAAAGGCCGCGGCCGCAGCCGCCGTCCAAAGCCCGTAGGCCATAAACGACAACGGCACATGCAACGGATACCAGATGGTGCGCATCAACGGCGGCGGAAAATGCGTCTCCCACGGGAAGAACCACAACGCCACGGTCAGATAAACGATGGCCACGCCGATAAGTGGCAACACAAAGCGCTTGCGCGGCTGCCAAAACCACAGCGTCGCAACCACAACTCCCAACGCCGCGGCTGAAAATGATTCTAGCTTGTTGGTGAGAGGTAGGAAGCTAATGGCCACGCCGCGCCCCACCATTGCGCCCAGGTGCACGGCCGCACCAAACCCCAAAAGGAAACCTCCGGAGGCGGGTCGCAGAACCGTCACGCCGAAGGCCAGCAGGTAGAAGGCCAACGCACTAACAAGAAGTAAGTCACTCAGAGTCATTGCGCTCGGAAAGGTGGGTCACTACGGCTACGCGGTCAAGGTTTGTCGAGCTTGTCGCGCGCGATGGCGCCGGTTCTGGCACCGGTGACCTTCAAATAGTCGCTCGGATGCAGCACCAGCTGCGCGCCGCGCACACCCGCCGAAACGGCGATCTCATCACAAATAGAGAGCGTTTCGTCGGCGAATACCGGGAAGTCTTTTTTTGCTGCCAGTGCCGTGACACCTCCACGGATGTAGCCGGTGAGTGGTTGCACCTCTTTGAGAGGCACGAGCTCGATGCGTCGGTCGCCCGACAGCTGTGCCAACGCTCGCAGATCCAGGTCACTGTTGGCTGGCACCACAGCGAACAACACACCGGTGCGGTCGCCGCGCGCCACCAGCGTCTTGAACACTTGCTCGGGTTGCATGCCGACCTGGGCCGCAACATTTTCGGCCGAGAGGTGCTCGGGATCCACCTGATACTCCCGCACCGTGTAGGGCACCTTCAAACCATCGAGCTTGCGGGCCGCATTGGTTTTTACCGACATTCACCGACTCCTCTACGCACGAGCATCCCGGTCAAAATGCGGTAGCTCGGCGGGGATGGGCACCGAGATCTCCACGACACCGGCGAAGCGACCCTCGGCGAACCACGGGAGCTGGTGGATGATCTTCTTTTGGCCACCTTTTTGGATGGTGTAGTGGTTGGGTGTGGGCGACCGATACAAGGTGCGCGTCTTCTCTCGCGCTGGTTCCGGATGACAATCGAACACGCTCTTACCCATGAGGGCCGCGCCCCCATCGGCCGCGAAGGTCTCTTGGGCGCGTTGATTCATGTAGAGGATGGTGCCGTTGAGATCAGTGGCTGTCACCGCCGCCGGTAGGCCGTCTGCCCAAGCAAAAGAGGTGGGTGTGGTGGTCATAGACTACTCTCGTTCTTGTTGATACCCGACATGCGCTTGGTGTAGTGATACTTCTTTCGCTTTGAGGCAATAGCATCGTGTCAGAGTTGTGTTTCGCGCCTGTCTATTTTCTCGGTCATCCGTCCCCTGGTCGCTGTCTGCCACACAAGGTGCCGGCCTGCCGGTGCTTGTGACCTGTCGTAGGAGTCGCCGATGAGTTTTTTCTCAAGTCTAATCAAACCCAAGCAAGACAACTTCGTGAAATACCTGATCAATCAGGCGGAGCTGGACGTGCGAGGGCTGGAACAATTGGTGCTCTACATGAAGGACGCCAAGAGCGAGAACGCTGAGGGCGTCAACAAGGCCGAGAAGGATGCCGATGAGGTGCGTCGCCTGCTCGTCGATGAATTGAACCGCACCTTTGTGACGCCGTTTGACCGCGAAGATATCTACTCGTTGTCGCGCGCGGTGGACGACATCATCGACTATGCCCACACGACGGTAGAAGAGATGACCGTGCTGGGTGTGGCGCCTGACCAACACCTACTCCGGATGGCGCAGATCTTGCTCGAAGGCGCTATCGAGATCCAACACGCGATGCAGCGCATTCTCACCCATCCGGGCGTAGCCAATGACCACACGCGCCGCGCCAAGAGCGCAGAAAACCAGATGGAGAAGGCCTACCGGATGGCTATTGCCGACCTGTTCAACGGCGTCGCCGAGCCGCAGAACATCGTCAACATGATGAAAAAGCGCGAGATCTACCGCCATTTGTCGAATGCCGCCGACCGCGCCGATGAGGCGGCGAACGTCATCAGCGACATCGTCGTGAAAATGAACTAACGCCCGCCTGTCAGGGGACTCACGACTGCTTGCGCGATAGGCGCGCTGGGGTTTGATTGGCAATGTCGCTCACGGTCATCATTTTCATCATGATTGCGCTGGCGTTCGGTTTTCTGAACGGCATGCATGACAGCTCGAACCTGGTATCCACGGTGATCTCTTCACGAAGCCTTGCACCCCACCGCGCGCTGGCGATGGTGGCTACGGCCGTGCTCGTCGGGCCATTCGTGTTGGGAGCCAAGGTCGCAACCACCATCGGCAGCGAAGTCCTCACGACCGAATCCCTTACGTTGGCCGTTGTGATGGCGGGCCTTGTCGCTGCGGTCGCCTGGAACCTGCTCACCTGGTATGTGGGAATTCCATCCAGCTCGTCGCACGCCTTGATTGGTGGCTTGGTGGGAGCCGCCATCACGGACAGCCTGTTTGTGCACCTGCAGACCGGCATCTACACGATCAACGATTTTTATGACGTCTTCGCGATTGTCAAACTCCCCGGTTTCTTAAAGGTGCTCATCGCGCTGTTCATCTCACCCCCGCTAGGATTGCTGGCCGGTTTCTGCATTATGCGGCTGACCCTGTTCATGGCGCGTGGATCGAGCCCTGGCGTCAATCGCCTGTTCAAGACCGGACAAGTACTAACCGCCACAGTGTTGGCCATTTCCCACGGTGCCAATGACGGCCAAAAGACGATGGGCGTGATCGCGATGGGGTTGATGGCCGCTGGTGTCACCTCATCCTTCTCGATTCCACTGTGGGTGGTCGCCGTCTCAGCGCTGGCGATGGCCGCAGGTACTGCCTCCGGAGGATGGCGATTGATCCGCACGCTGGGTGGCAAGTTTTACAAGATTCGCCCGATTCACGGCTTGGTCACTCAAGTCAGTGCCGCCACGGTCATCTTGACCGCCGCCTTGGTTGGCGGTCCGGTGAGCACAACGCAGGTGGTCTCCACCGCGATTCTGGGCGCAGGCAGCGCCGAGCGCATTAACAAGGTGCGCTGGAACGTCGGCCTGCAGATCGTGATGACCTGGTTCATTACCATTCCCGCCGCTGCCATTTTTGCCGGGTTGGTTTTCGTACTTCTCCGGCTGGTGGTCTGACGATGGCACGCGGCTCGCGCCATGATCATAAACCAGGGCGACCGTACGGCTCGGTCGTTAAGGTGGTGGGTATTGAGGCGTGCCGAGCGCTGTTTGCGCGCCGCCCGCAGGCGATCGAGGAGATCCACCTGATTCGCGAGGTTCGCGTCGAATTCGGTGACCTGCTCACCTATTGTGAACGCCAGCACATCCCGTGTCGCGACGCGAGCGTCGCGGCGTTGACCCAGCTGTGCGAAACCCCGCGCCACGATGGCATCTGTTTGATCGCCAAGAAGAAACCGCTCGCCAGCGTGGAGGCACTCATTGGCCACGTGGACCGCAACCGCGGGCCGATGGTGATTCCGCTCTTCGACAACCTCAAGAATCCCAACAACGTCGGCGCTCTGCTACGCGTGGCTGGTTATTTTGGCGCCACGCATGTTGTGGCCCATGGCGAAGGCGTGGGCTTGTCGATGGCGGCCATGCGCACAGCCGAGGGTGCGGCTGAGGACGTGGAGCTGTTGCGGCCCGAAAATTCCCGTCATTTGCTCGGCGAGTTGAAACGCCGAGGTTTTAAGGTCATTGCGACCTCTTCGCACGCCAAACGCGTCCTCGGCGAACAACCTCTGCCCGCGCGCGCAGTCATTATGTTGGGCGCCGAAAACGCGGGTCTGGCGCCTGAGCTTACCGCCTGTGCGGACGTCGTGGTGGCTATTCCGGGTGCGGGCGTCGTCGAGAGCCTGAACGTGGCCACGGCGGCCGCGGTCATTCTTTGGGAGCACTGGCGCCATCACCACAAGGCCGACCCGCGCCCCGCACCTCACGCCACCTCACGGGGTCGCAGCTAGCCCGCAGCCCGCGCCCCTCGTCGTTTGCCCGCCGAGCACCAACGGTGATAGCCAAGAGTTCTACGTTGTTGGAGGATGAACTCGAATGCACACTCGTCGCCACAGCTTTACAACGCTTTTGGCCTTGATCGGCTTGCCGGTGGCCGCCGCGGCCCAAGATATCGCAACAGCTCCGGAACCAGCCACTGCGACCGCCGCCCCCAAGAAGATTCAGGACAACCTGTTTCTGATGGAAGAAGCGTACAACCAAGAGGCTGGCGTCATTCAACACATCCAGTTGTTCCAACTGGACCCACAGACCCATGCGTGGAGCTACGCGCTCACCGATGAGTGGCCGCTCTTGGATCAGCGCAACCAAATCTCATTAACTGTACCGGTGAACCGTCTGGAAGATGAACGCGCGGAAATCGCCGATGTTTGGTTGAACTATCGAGTACAAGCGCTGATGCACGACATGGGTAACGGCGATCAGCTGGCGGTGGCACCACGTCTGTCGCTCTCGATTCCGTTTGGCAACCCCGATGAAGGGGCTGGTCGGGGAGGCAGCGGCATCCAATTGGCCATACCCGCAAGCCTCGACCTTGGGCCGCAGTTCACGGTGCACGCGAACGCCGGCGTAACCATCACTCCAGGCGCACGCAACACCGCCGGAAATCATGCCTCCACGTTGGATACGACCCTGGGCGCAGCGTTGGTGTGGTTGCCGCTTTCGAAACTTAACGCCTTTGTTGAATGCCTCTATATCACGGAGGCCGACGTGATAGGCGACGCTAAAACCGATCGCCGCCACAGCTTCATTGTGAGCCCCGCTCTGCGTGCAGCCGTTGATTTTGACTCGGGGTTGCAGGTGGTGCCTGGCCTGGCAATGCCGGTCGAAATGACGAGCGATGAAACCGTGGTTTCGGCGATCCTCTACCTGTCGCTTGAGCATCCGCTCTGGGAGCCAACCACCGCCAAGCCCTAACACCTTCATAGCGCTCGCCCACAACTCCGACACCACGACCGCCCGTTCCCGCGGTGACACCAACGATGGTTCTTATCGCGACTAGAGGCGCCCCCTGCTACACTAGCCCAATGCCAAACCGGAGCATGATTATCCCCTTTTGGATAGGGCTCTTAGTCAGCGCCTGCACCGATGCGCGTGCAGTGAGAGTTGACACCAGCCCATCTGAAGTTTGTCGGAGTTGCCACGGCAACGAGCTGAACGCGGCCCCCCCGCGCGCCATCAATGGCGCGGTTGAGGCATCTACGCGCGGCGTAGGAGCACACCAAGCTCATCTAATATCGTCCGCCTGGCATGCCCAGCTTGGCTGTGACGCCTGCCACCTTGTGCCGGCCACCGTAGACGCCGTCGGACACAACGACACGCCGCTCCCAGCTGAAGTGCAGTTCGGCTCGCTGGCGGGTATCGGAAATCAAAGCCCAGTGTTCGATGGCAATCGCTGCAGTAACGTCTATTGCCACGGCAGCACGTTAAGTGGCGGCGCTCTGACCACTCCGGAATGGACAACCATAGACGGCACACAGATCGCCTGCGGTAGCTGCCACGGACTGCCGCCGAGCGAAAACCACCCGAACAGCAGCAGTTGCGAGACGTGTCATGGCGAGGTGATTGCGACGGGACACTATTTTGTCGCCCCGGACAAGCACATAGATGGCACCGTCGAAGTCAGCATGGACGGCCATGCGGAGGGTTGGAGCGACCCCAACCAGCACGGTGACGCCTTCAACCACGGCGGCGTGCAGGCTTGCAGCCACTGCCACGGTGATGACCTGGCTGGCGGCAACTCAGGCGTAGGCTGCGATTCGTGTCACCCGGCAGGCTGGCAAACCAACTGCACGTTCTGCCACGGCGGCACCCACAATAACACCGGCGCACCTCCCGAAGGTGTAGGCGGCGAGACGGCGGCCACAGATCTGCACGTGGGCGCGCACGACCTGCATGTCATCGACACTGAGGTGCAGCGGGGTCGCACCTGCAACCTTTGCCACATGAACCCGACCACGGCCTTGTCGCCCGGACATATCGACACAACACCACGCGCCGAAACCACGTTTGCGGGACTTGCGAGTGGCACCACCTACACCCAGGCCTCAACGACCTGCGCGACCAATTACTGCCATGGGGATGGCAACGGGAATCCGGGCAGCGCTGTATGGACCGCCAACACCAGCCTTGCATGCAACGCCTGTCATGATGACAACACCACATCTGCGGCTGACTTTGCGATGTCGGGCGCGCATTTCCTGCACGTAAAACAACGGAACTACGCCTGCAGTCGCTGCCACAACACCGTGGTAAATGACGCCAAACAGATCATCGACCTCGACCGACACGTGAACGGCGTCAAGGATGTCGCGATCCAAAATGGTACCTGGGATCCGACCGCCAACGGTGGCAACGGTAGCTGCACGCCAGAATGCCACGAGGCGCTTCCCTGGTTTGGCGGCGGGCATCCTGACGGTTGGACTGAACCAACACAGCATGGCACGGCGTTCAATGAACAAGGTGTCGCCGCCTGCGCTAGCTGCCACGGCACAGCGCTGCAAGGGAGCGGCTCAGCCGTAGGTTGCGACTCTTGCCACGATGGTTGGCAGACCAACTGTAGCTTTTGCCACGGTGGCGCCGACAACAACACTGGAGCCCCTCCAGAAGGGGTGGCCGGTGAGACGCTCGTGAGCAACCGCCATGTGGGCGCCCACACACATCACGTCGCGGACACCTTGGTGCAGCGCGGTCGCCCTTGTGGAACCTGCCACCTTGCACCAACATCAGCGCTGTCGCCCGGGCACATCGACGGCACACCGTTTGCCGAAGTGGTGCCCAGCGGGTTGGCCAGTGGTCTGAGTTACAACGCAAACACGACAACCTGCGGTACGGCGTATTGCCATGGCGATGGCCGCGGCAACAATGGGACGGCGGTTTGGACATCCGCAACCACGCTCGCCTGCAACAGCTGTCATGATGATAACAACACGCCAGCTGGCAGCTTTAACATGTCCGGCGAGCACTACCTGCACGTCATCGAGGAAAATAAAAGCTGCAGCGTTTGTCATGGCGGCGTGGTCAATGCCAGCAAACAGGTCATCAACTTGGACCTACACATCAACGGCGTGAAAAATGTGCAACTCTCAGGGAGCGGCACATGGAATGCGACAGCAAACGGCGGCAACGGCAGCTGCGATCCATCATGCCACGGCGCCGAGCCCTGGTATGGCAACTGAAACACGCCCACGCCTTGTCAGGCCGCCACCCCAGCCCTAGCTTCCTGAGGGCAAGTTTTAAACGAAGGAGCGCGCTGTGGCCAAGTGCAAGACCGGCTTTCCGTGGAAATTCCGCACCAATCTCCAGGCTGACCTGGAGGAGAAGCAGTTTGCGGCAGGTGAAGAGGTGACCCTGATGCAAACGTGGAAACGCCACTACCTGGTGCGCGACACGAGCGGGCACCTCCACAACATTCCCAAGGATCGAATCGAACCGTGACGCGGTTGCCGCCGCTATCCGCGGTGTGCTAGCAGGCGCCCATGACTCAAAAGAGCGCCGCTCAGATCCGCAAAGCCTTCCTAGACTATTTCGCCAAGCACCAACACACGGTGGTGAAATCCAGCTCGCTGGTACCGGCGAACGACCCCACCTTGATGTTCACGAACGCTGGCATGGTGCAATTCAAGGATGTCTTTGTCGGTGCCGAAGCCCGTCCCTACACGCGCGCCTGCACCTCACAGAAATGCATGCGCGTCTCCGGAAAACATAACGATCTTGAAGAAGTGGGCCGCACTGCCCGGCACCACACGCTGTTCGAAATGCTCGGCAACTTCTCGTTTGGTGACTACTTCAAGGAAGAAGCCATCAAACTTGCATGGGACTTCGTTAAAGGCGAAGTCGGCCTCGATACCAAACGACTCTGGGTCACTGTGTTTGGCGGTGAAGCCGGGTTGGCGCCGGACCACGAGGCGCGCACGCTTTGGCGTAAAATCTCCGGCCTCCCCGAAAGCCGCATCCTCGACAAGGGAATGAAAGACAACTTCTGGGCCATGGGCGACACCGGCCCATGCGGCCCCTGCACTGAAATCCACGTCGACCTGGGTGAAGGCACTCCCTCCCTCGAAGACTTCGACAACGGCCGCGTCGTGGAAATCTGGAACAACGTCTTCATGCAATTTGAGCGCCGCGTCAAAGGCGAGCTCATCGCCTTGCCGAAACCCAGTGTTGATACCGGCATGGGCCTGGAGCGCCTAGCGGCCATTCTGCAGGGCAAACGCTCAAATTACGACTCTGATTTGTTCACACCACTGCTCAACGCAACGGCAGAGCTTGTGGGCAAACCCTACGGCCGCAGCGACTCCGAAGATGACGTCTCGATGCGCGTCATCGCCGATCACGCCCGCGCCACCGCGTTTCTCGTGGCTGACGGTTTGCAACCCTCCAATGAAGGTCGCGGCTACGTGATGCGCCGCATCATGCGACGGGCGATCCGCCATGGTAAACGCCTAGGCTTCGAATCGCTGTTCTTCGATAAGCTCTGCGCCGCGGTGGCCGACACGATGGGCGACGTCTACCCTGAGTTAAAGGAGTCGCGCACGCTCATCACCAAGGTGGCCGAGCTGGAAGAGAAGAGCTTCCGCCGCACCTTGGACACGGGCCTGCGCCTTTTGGCCGACGAAGTTGCCGACACCAAGAAGCGCGGGTCGACCACGTTGGCCGGCGCTGCGGTCTTCAAGCTGTATGATACCTACGGATTTCCGCGCGACCTGACCGAGGTCATTGCCAGAGAACAAGGCATGGCGGTGGATGGGGAGGGCTTCGAGAAGGAGATGCAACTGCAGCAGGAGCGCAGCCGCGGTTCCGACGTCGGCGAAGCCGCGATCGCGCCTGTCTACAAGAGCTTGGTCGCTCGTCTGCCCCACATTGAGTTCACCGGCTACACTCACGAGGACGAGCCACTCACGCAACGGGCCGGCGAGTGGCGCCTGCATGGCCAAGCAGGACACACCTACTTGCAACAAAAGACCTGCGTGGTGGCGCTCATCGCCCACGGCAACAGTGTGATGGAAGCAACCCAAGGTGATGTCGAGGTGGTGCTGAATCCCACGCCTTTCTACGGCGAATCGGGCGGTCAAGCAGGCGACGCGGGCTTGCTCTTAACGGAAACGGGCGTCAGCATCACGATCACAAACACCGTGAAGCCCGTGGATGGTTTGCCAGTCTGCCGAGGCAAGTTGACTCAAGGCGCCTTGAAAGTTGGCGACACCGTTTGGGCCGGCTATGAGCCGAGCGTGCGCAAAGAAACCCGCGCGCATCACTCGGCGACCCATATCCTGCATGCGGCCTTGCGCTCGGTCTTGGGCGATCATGTCAAACAAGCGGGCTCCTTGGTCGACTCACATCATTTGCGCTTTGACTATTCGCACTTTGAAGCGCCCACCCAGGAACAGCTAAAAAAGGTAGAGGATGAGGCGAACGGGCGCATTCGCACCGCCGCGGTGGTTGACACCAATGTGCTGAGCTTTGATGAAGCCAAACAGCGCGGCGCTATCGCCTTGTTTGGTGAGAAATATGGCGACGTGGTGCGCATGGTGACGATGGGAGCATCGAAGGAGCTCTGCGGTGGCACCCATGCCAAGAACACCCGTGACATCGACCTCGTGATGATTACCCGAGAGGAAGCCGTGGCCGCAGGTGTCCGCCGTATTGAGGCCGAAGTGGCATCGGCCGCACGCCGCCACACCGAGCGCCTAGCCACCCAACTGACAGAGATGGCCGCTATCTTGAGCGGTAGACGCCCACCGAAGGCTGACGACAAAGAGCCCATTCTGCAAGCGGTCGCGAAGAGCGTGCGAGACTACGAGGCGCTACGCGCTGAATTGAGTGGCTCTGAAAATGCGGCGCCCGCGCTTCCACTTTCGGACGCTCAAGCGCCGACCTTGGCCGCAGGGTTCACAGACAGCGACGCTCGTGGGTTGCGTGACCTTTGGCAGCTGTTGGTCCAGATGACCAACGCCCGCCCCACCG
>JAKLEG010000340.1 GCA_022703175.1 Myxococcota bacterium
TCTCCGATGAGCGTTTGGGCGAGATCTTGCTCAAGCGCGGCGTCATCGACGGCGAAGCCTTGGGTTCGGCATTGGCGGCACAGGCAGAGAAAGGTGGGCGGCTGGGCGAGTTGCTGATTGTCCAAAAAACGCTCACCGAAGACCAGTTGTTGCAGGCGTTGGCCGAGCAACTGGAGCTGCATCTGAATGAGAAGCTGGACGACAAAGCGATCCCCGACGAGCTCATCACCAAGGTACCGATCAACTTTGCCAAGCAATACAAGCTTGTGCCGTTGTCGACGGGCGAAGATGGCACCGTGCGCGTGGCCGCGGCCGACCCTTTGCAGGTGGCGGCCATCGATGACTTGGCGGTGTTGCTCAACGCGCCGGTGGAGGTGGAGCTTGCCAGCAGCACGGTCATCATGGACGCGATCAATCGCGCCTATGATCGTGGTTCAGCCCATGCCGCGGCGGCGATGGATCAATTGGCCGAGGAGAACCTCGACACCTTCGCGCAGGACATTGAAGAGGCGGTTGATCTTTTGGACGCCGAGGACGAGGCGCCGATCATTCGCTTGGTGAACTCGTTGATTTCACAGTCGGTGAAGGAGCACGCGTCGGATATCCACATCGAGCCGGGCGAGCGCGACCTGGTGGTGCGTTTCCGCATCGACGGCATTTTGTACGAGAAGATCCGACCGCCCAAGAAGCTGCAAGCGTCCATCATCAGCCGCGTTAAAATCCAGGCCGGCTTGAACATCGCCGAGAAACGCCTGCCGCAAGACGGTCGTATTCGCATCAAGATCGCCGGCAAGGATATCGACATCCGCGTGGCCACCGCGCCCACCACCTACGGCGAACGGGTCACGATGCGTTTGCTCGACCGCTCCAATGTGGTGCTGGATTTGACGGACCTTGGGTTCTCGCCCGACCACCTGCAAACGATGCACGGGCTGATCAAGCGCAGCCACGGCATTATTCTGGTCACGGGCCCCACGGGTTCCGGAAAAACCACCACGTTGTACGCAGCGCTCACCGTGATTAATCAGCCCGATCTGAACATCCTCACCATCGAAGATCCGGTGGAGTATCAACTGGAAGGAATCAGCCAGACTCAGGTGAACGCCAAAATCAGCTTGTCGTTTGCCACAGGGCTGCGCTCGTTTTTGCGCCACGATCCGGACGTCATCATGGTTGGCGAAATCCGCGACTTGGAAACCGCCGAGATCGCCATTCAAGCTGCGCTCACCGGCCACTTGGTATTGTCCACGGTGCATACCAATGATGCCCCGGGCGCGATCACGCGTCTCGTCGACATGGGCGTTGAGCCATTTTTGGTGGCGTCGTCGATGATCGGCATTCTGGCGCAGCGCTTGGTGCGTACCTTGTGCCCCGACTGCAAAGAGTCGTACACGGCCAGCGAAGAGGAGATCAAGCAGCTGGGCCTGAGCCCTGAAATGGTCGGCCCCAAACCAAAGTTTTGGCGGGGGCGTGGCTGTCCGAATTGTTTCGGCACCGGTTACTTGGGCCGCACCGGCATCTATGAGCTGATGCTCCCCACCGACGAGATTCGTCAGCTGATTCTGCAAAACGTCGACTCGGGCACCATTAAGCGCAAGGCCCAACTGAACGGCATGCGTACGCTGCGCGAAGATGGGGCGCGCAAGGTGTTGGCCGGCATTACCTCCAGCGCTGAGATTCTGCGCGTGACCTCTGAGGACGCGGTGTAAGCCATGCCGATTTATGCTTACCGCGGCTTTAGCGCCCAAGGGAAACCGGTCACCGGCACCCGCGATGCCGAAAACGAGCGCATCATTAAAGTGTCGTTGCGTAAAGAGGGCATCTTCGTCACCGAAATTCGCGAGACTGGCTCGGCATCGAAGCAGGCGAGTGCTAAAAAGTCATTTGAAATCAAGTTCTTCTCCGAGCGAGTTTCGACGCAAGAGCTGGCGATGGCCACCCGGCAGTTGGCGACGTTGGTCGGCGCCGGCATTCCGTTGGTCGATGCCTTGGCGGCGCTGATCGACCAGGTGGAACACGAGTACCTGAAGTCACTCTGGTCGGACGTCAAACAGCACGTTAACGAAGGCGCCGGGTTTGGTGACTCGTTAGCCAATTACCCCAAGGTATTTTCGGGCTTGTATGTGAACATGGTGCGCGCTGGTGAGCACTCGGGCGCGCTCGATGTGGTGCTCAATCGCTTGGCCGACTTTACAGAGAGCCAGGCGGAGCTCCGCTCCAAGATTTTCGGCACGATGTTCTATCCGGCGATGATGCTGGTGATGGCGGTGGGGGTCACGAGCGTCTTGTTTGTGTTCGTCATCCCGAAAATCTCGGCCATCTTCCAGGCGCAAAAGAACGCCGTGCTGCCGCTCCCCACCCAGATTCTGATTGGTGTAAGCACGGTCGCTAAAGATTACTGGTGGGTCATCTTACCGCTGCTCGTTGTGGCTATTTGGGGTTTTGGCCGCTTCATTAAGAGCGAGCGCGGCAGGCCTTGGTGGCATGCCTTTGTGCTTAAGGCGCCGCTGTTCGGCACGCTTATTCGAATGATCGCCGTGGCGCGTTTCTCGCGCACCTTGTCCACCTTGTTGGGTGCCGGGGTGCCAGTGCTCACCGCCTTCGACATCGTTAAGAACGTGGTGCAAAACGATGTGCTCGCCAAGGTTATCGACACCGCGCGCGACTGCGTCAAAGAGGGCGAAGCGATTGCCGCGCCTTTGAAGCGCTCGGGGCAGTTTCCGCCGCTCGTGGTGCATATGATCGCGGTGGGGGAGAAATCGGGCCAACTGGAGGAGATGCTGAACAACGTCGCCAGGGCCTATGAAGTTCAGGTGGATGCGCGTTTGCGCGCGATGACCAGCATTCTGGAACCGTTGATGATTGTGTTCTTGGGCGTGGTCGTCGCGTTTATCGTGTTCTCGATTTTGATGCCGATGATGGAAATCGCCAACTTCGCATAAAGGAGTGTCGCCATGGTGCGTAACAATTTGAAAAACCTGATGAAGCAGTGGGCCACGAAACCACGCGGCGTGACGGCTGCGAGCCGCGGTATGACGTTGGTCGAAGTCATGGTGGTCGTCATCATCATCTCGCTGGTCGCGAGCATGGTGGGTGTAAAAGTGTTCGCGCAACTCGAAAAGGCACGCAGCAAGACCGCCTTTACCCAGATGAAGCAGTTGGCGTCGGCCTTGGACCTCTACAAGTTGCAGATGAAGCGCTACCCCTCAACGGCCGAGGGCCTAAATGTCTTGGCGGCGCCGAGCGGCAATCAGGAGCCCTACATCGATCGCATTCCTACGGATCCTTGGAGCAACGACTACGTCTACGTTTATCCCGGAACAACAAATTCTAAGACGTTCGACATCATGAGTTACGGGCCGGATGGTGTCGCAGGGGGTGGCGATGACATCAATGTCTGGGTCGATCCCGAGACCACCAAGGCCCCGTAACCAGCTCGTCTGGAAGGTCATGTGCCATGTCCAGTTTGAGTCCCAAGGGCCGAGTGCCGATGGCCGCCCGAGTTCCGGTGCGGCGGGGCACACGTGCGACGGCGGGCTTCACGCTGGTTGAGGCGGTGGTGACGCTCACGGTGTTGGCGTTGGCGTTGGGTGTGGTGCTTGCGAGCTTTGGGCGCGGTTCTGCGGAGCTGCGGCGTATCGCTGGGCAGCTCTCGGGCACGATTCGGGCGGCGTATGATAATGCAGCGCTGACGGGGCAGACCTATCGCTTGGTGCTGGATTTCGCCGAGCCCGTGATCAAGGTGGAAGCCACCGAAGCGTCGCTGAGCTTTGATGCCAACCAAAACCCGCTGCAGCGCGGAGCGGCGTTGGCACAAAACGACGCAGCCGGTGGGCTCATGGGATTGGCGGCGCTGATGAGCGGCGGGGCTGGGGTCGGCGGCGCGGAAGCCAACCCGGAGGCTGCCGACAAAGATGCAGAGGCTGAACCGCCCAGCCCGATCGCCGCGCTGCTGGGTTTGGGTAAAGCGGTAGACACTGAGGAGCCCGTTGCCTTCGCCAGCACCGGTCATGACCTGAAGCTCGATGACGACATCAAATTGATGGATGTCTGGATTGACGGCATGGGTGACCCGATCAAGGAGGGGCGTGCCTACCTGTATTTCTATTCGAATGGCACGACCCAAGATGCGGTGATCAACCTGACCAACGTCGATGGCGCGGTGTTTAGCCTCCGTGTGCATGCCCTCACCGCGGAGACGACTGTTTTACCTGAGTATTTGGAGCCACCCAAATGACGGTGCGTGGCTGCAAACAGACCGCCGGCTTCACCCTGATGGAGGTGGTGGTGGCGATGATGATTCTGGCGATGAGCCTCACCGTGTTGTTACAGGCGCAAGTGTCGAGCCTAAACAACGCCGGCAAGGCCCGCGACATGACCATCGCCACGGTGCTGGCCCGCAGCAAGATGATCGACATGGAACAGAAGCTCTTTGATGAGGGCTTCACCATGGGCGAGGTGAACGAAGAGGGAGACTTCGGCGAGGAAGGGCACCCGGACTACAAGTGGAAGTACCGGCTGTCCGAAATCGAAATCGACCTCTCCATGCTCACCAGCATGTGCGGCAAGTTTGGCGGTGGCGACGACGCCGAGGCTGGTGGCTGTGAGTCGATGCTTTCAGGTTTTGGTGCACCGCTCGAAACTTTGATGACGCAAATCGGCAAGTCGCTGCGCTTAGGCGAGCTTACTGTGTCGTGGAACAGCGGCAAGTACGACGGCTCGATGACGGTGCGCGCCTTGATGTCACGCGATGATATGGCGTTGACGCCTGAGGGGGCCGCCACCGACGCAACGGGGGGCACCGGGACGCAACCGGACGCTGCGCGAGGCACGGGGCTTGATACCGGCGGCACCAATTTATTTGGGAGCCCTAAGGGCAATCAATCGAGCGGCACGCGGAAGGGGCGGTGAGGTAGTCGCATGCAGCACCGACCCACAGCGCGTATGCGCGGCTTCACGCTGATTGAAGCGCTGGTGGCGATCTCCATCCTCGGGATGATTGGCGGCCTGACCTACGGCGTGTTTGCCCGCTCGGTGAATGCTCGCGATCGAGCCGAAGTCATCACGCGTCGTTATCACCAGATCCGCCAAGGGATGCAGCGTATGGCCAATGAGATCAGCATGGCCTACCTCTCGTACCATAAGTTCTGTGAGGAGCCGCGCTCGGAGACGGTGTTTAAAGGTAAGCACGGCGGCACGAGCGGCCGCATCGATTTCACGAGCTTCTCGCACACCAAGCTTAAGGCCGACGCCAATGAGTCCGATCAGAACGAGCTTTCCTATTTTATCGACCGCGACAAGGACGTGACCCAACTGCAAAATGTCGTGCGGCGGGAGCAAGCGCCGATCGACGACCAACCCACCGAGGGAGGCACCGAGCAAGTGCTCATCCCCAATGTGAAGGCATTGAGCTTCCAGTTCTACGACGAGCAGAACGACAATTGGGAGGACGAGTGGGATGCTAGCTCCATGGACCAACGCGACCGCTTGCCACTATTTGTCGCGATCAAGCTCGTGGCCGAGAACCCGAACGGCAAGGACGAAACCTTTGTTACGAAGACCCGCATCTTCGTACGCAAGCCGCTGCTCATTATGGGTTCGAGCTTTGTAAAGTGTATGGACTGAACCATGCGTAGCTCCACCAACCCCATCGGGAAGCGGTTGCGGCGTCACCACGAGCGCGGCATTGCTTTGCTGGTGGTGCTCTCTACCTTGGCGTTGGTGTCGGCTGCTGTTGCTGACTTCCAGTTTTCAAGCCGAGTGGACTACGAGCTCGCGGTGAACTCGCGAGATTCGCTGCAGGCCGAGTACAACGCGCTCTCGGCGTTGCGCCTGAAGACCATGTTGTTGAAGAACGGTCAGCAAGTCACCCAGGTGTTGAATACGCTCGTGCCGCAAGAGATGCGTTCGATGATGCCGCCGGTAGGGCAGTTGTTGGAGATGATCCCGGTGGACTGCGGCCTGATGTCGGCCATCACCAAGGTGGCAAGTGACGTGGAGCTGAAGGAGGGCGAAACCGCGCCGCAGGTGTTCGATGGCGAATGTTCAGCTTCTAGTCACGCCGAGGAAGGCAAAATTTCGGTGTTGGCGTTGGCACAGAATGCTCGTCAGCAATTGGGGGCCGACCCGACGCAACCAGCAGGTGCTGCGGGGGTGCTAACAAAGCTGTTGAGTGCGCCGATGTTCGAGAAGTACTTCGATGAAGATGACGCCAATGGTGTTCATGCGGAATCACCTGCGGAGCTTGTGGGCGCGTTGGCGGACTGGGTTGATAACGACTCCAATCAGGCGCTGAACCAAATCGGGGACGAGGATCGCCTGTACGCATCGTTGCGTCATTCGTACAAAGCCAAGAACGCGCCATTCGACTCCACCGCCGAGTTGCAGATGGTGTTCGGCGTGAACGACGCGTTGTATGACGTGCTCAAACAGGTGGTCACCGTCTACTCCGACCGAGGTGGTGTGGTCGACCCAGGCCAGGCCTCGACCGAGATGCTCGTGACCTTGATGTTCTCCTGTTGGCCGCCACCCGCGCCCTCGGTG
>JAKLEG010000341.1 GCA_022703175.1 Myxococcota bacterium
GAGCCGGCCGCTCCCACCGTGAGAATACCGGCCACAGGTGGCAGCTCGGGAGGGAGGTCGGTTAGCACCGCGATATCTGTACGCGACAAGTCGTGGGGGGATTCACCTGCCAATTGCAGATGCAGCGTGCCGGTGGCCAGCCCCGGGTTGTCGCCGCGCAGCGAGCCGGTGCCCACGCCTTGTAGTCCCAGCAAACGATGACCGCCGCCGCGCAGCCGCTCCATGTCGGCGTTCAGTCGATCGAGTAACGCCGCAAACGGCAACATCATGCTGCTGCGCAGCTGATCATCGATAACGCCCGCTGCCTTGGGTTCGACTTGTTCGTAGCGAGCAAGCGCGACTCCCAGGTCGGCCAACAGGCGCGCGCGCGCCCACTCCAACGACCGGGATAACGTCTTGAGTCCTTGGGCATAGCGGCTAGATTCGGCGCTCTGCAGCTCTTGGATAGCGCCCAGCAGGGTTTCGCGTTCCCGGGCGCTGAACCAACCTAAGGAGGTGCCCGCGTGCGAGAAGGCGCTGACCAGCTCCAGCGCTTCCGATCGGCTGTGTTTGCCTTTGCTCATGTCGGCAGTCACTGCCACCCACATCTCTTCGACAATCGCCATCGCGTGCAACAGCAGCAGGTTGCGCTCGCCTTGTTTCGAGGTTGTGCCGGCGAAGATGGCGCGCTCGGCTGTGGCAATGAGCTGCGCACCGACGCGCACCAACTCTGTGGCGTTTTGCATATCGGCGGCCAACAGCACGTCGATCGCCTTTTTGGTGGCCGGGTCATAGATCCATTGGCGGATCTCTTTGAGTCGTTCCAGGCGATGCGCCGGGGTGTAGTAGATCCGCATCTGCTCGGCCAATTCGCGCGCCTTGTCGCCCCATTCACCCGGGTGGGTTTGGGCATAGGCTTGTACTTGCTCAATGTCGGAAGGCTCGGGCATCGCATGGATCTTGAAGCGCAACGAGCCGAAGTCTTTCGGGTCGGCATCGCCTACGAGCGCCGCCAACGCACGGATCTCATCAGCCAACGATGAGCGCTTGCCGTAGGGCATCGTGCGAATTAGGCGCACGATCATGCCGCGGTGAGTGGTGAGAATGTCTTTGTTCTTCGTGACCTCCATGATGGCGCGGCGGGCGTATTCGCTTTCGTCCTCCACCTGGCGAAAGCCCCGGTAGCTTTTGGCGCGTTTGAGCACCCAGCCGTCCAGCGCTCGCTCTAAGTACGACTCCACGATGTAGGCACGGCACCGGTAGTAGTTGTTCGGGAAGAACGGTTCGGCGGTGAGCGCCGCGAAGATGGTGCCCAGATAGAGCCCCGTGTCGTTTCCCAGTCGCTCAGCTTGCGGGGTCAGCACGCCAAACATACGGCCGCCGCCGTGCTCCACACAGGCATTCAGCTTGGGCTCCAGCACCGCGCCGTCTTCGCAAGTCCACAGCACCCCGGAGTAAGGGCCCTTGGGGCTGTTCTTCCAGCCCTCAATCCAGGTGAGGGCTTGGGTGCGTTCTTTGGGCGTCAGCGTGCGGAACAGATCCGGACTGGGCGCCGCAAGCGTCAACATCAAGGCCAGCGTCATCATGGTCCGCTGAGTTTAACGGGTTCTTTGGGGCCTGCGCGAGGATTGTGCAAAACTTTTCGGGAGGTTGCGGACGGCTCTGACGCATTCCGTCAAGAGGCTGAGGATAGGCCTCATCTTAGTGACAGTCGTAAGTTGGTGCGCCTATCCAAGGTTCGTCGCGGACGACTTTGAAGAGCCGCGGCGCAGGTTGCTGCAGTGCGGCGTCATTCAAGGTCGCCAACAAGATGTCGGCAACGCTCCGTTGGTAGTGCGCTCCGTCGATCGTCAGAGGTTCGTCGCGCGACTCCGACAAGATCCGCAGCCGTGCGGTCGTAAGCTCTGCCATGGCGTCGGGGGTGAGCGCTTGAATGCTTTGGGTGATTGCGGCGAAGAGCGGCGCATCCGCGTTCAGGCTCTCGCCATTGAGCACCACCGCCACATCGTCGTTGACAAGCCACACCCAGCGGGAAACGGCCTCGGCATCGGTGTGTGGTAGCACCACGGTGACGAGGTGCGCATTGCCCATGTGCGTCTCCTCCACGGCGGGGCTAGGCCGCACGGCGCGCAGCGCGGCCAGCGTTGCTTCGGCTTGGTTAGGCATCTGGCGCCACAGTCGGAACAACGGCCGACCCGCGTTTGTGACAGCGACCAACGCCTGGTCTTGCTCTGCCACGGTTAAGCTCTCGGGCAGGTCCAGCGCAACGCCCAAGGCCGGCAGTGGCAAATGCCGACCTTGCAGGATGCCCACGCCCGCGTCTTGTCCCCAGGCTGAGGCGTCGAGTGCACAGAGCCACGCCGCGGGTGCCTCAACGTCACGTGGGCTTTGCTCCACGGTGGCGGTCAAGATGCGGATCAATGCCAGCCGTTCTTCTGTAGGAGGATGTGAGGTCCAACCCCCGCCCGCAAGGCCTGGCCCAGGTGCGACCAAAGCGCGCAACCTCTCGGCTCGGGTCAGTACAGTGGCAAGCGCCGAGGCGTCATAGCCCGCCGAAGCTGCAAGCACGACCCCCACGCGGTCGGCCTCACGTTCTTGCTCTTGGGCATAGGGAGACAATAGGCTGCCGGTCACCACCTGGCTCAAGGTGTCGGCAAGATCTTCGTCTGCCCACCGGGTTATGCGGCGCAACGACGCGGCCAAGAGTTCCACTGGCACTGCACGCGCCACCCGCCAGGCGGCGTGCTCTTGCGTCACATGCCCTAACTCATGGGCCAACACGGTCGCCAGCTCATCGCGGCGATTCATAAGCTGTAGCAGGCCGCGTGTGACAATCACTGTGCCTCCCGGCAGCGCAAAGGCATTGAGCGCTGGCGAGTCGAGCACTTCAAAGCGAAAGGCAAAGGGGGTATCGCCTAATAACGGTACCAGCTCATTGCCAACGTTTTGAACCAACGCCGGCAACGGTCCGGTGCGCAAGAACAGGTTGTTATGCTCCAGCTCGGTGAGCATGGCTCGCCCGGTTCGTACTTGCTCCCGTTCGCTCATAATGAAGCGGGGCCCGTGGCGCTGGGTGCTGACACAACCGGCAGAAAGCAGAAAAGACAGCGCGGTACAGGCAAAGCCTTGAGTCGTCATTGCGGCATCCTTGCGTCAGGTAGGGCCGGGTTCGCTCTGCAGATGGGTTAACCTCAGGCTCAGCTCCCACAGTCGTTGGGCGGCTTGTTCGTCACAACCGAGCGGCACTGGCGTCGATACTTGTCGACGAATCAAGTAGACGCCGTTGAGGGTGGCTGCTTCGGCAGCGCTGGCCGCCCAAACCACCGTGTCGGCGCCTTGTTCGGGGCTCAGCCAAAACGACGATAGCAGTCTCACTCCAGTGCGGTACCAGAACGAGGCGGTCTCGCCAAAGCGGGTGCGTACCACCCCTGGATGTACAGCCACTGTGGTGACGCCGGTGCCAGAGAGCCTGCGGGCCAGCTCGCGAGTGAAGAGTATGTTGGCCAGCTTCGAACGGCCATAGGCACGCGTTTGTGAGTAGCCCTGTTCCATGTTGGGGTCATCGAACGGCAAGTCGCCCATCCGGGCAGCTGCTGAGGCAACATTCACGATACGGGCGGGCGCACTTTGTTGGAGCAAATCCAACAGCAAGTGGGTCAGTAGAAAGGGTCCCAAGTGGTTCACTGCGAAGGTGGCTTCCAAGCCATCAACGGTCACGCGGCGGTTGCCAAAGATGGCTCCGGCGTTGTTGATCAGCACGTCCAAGCGGGGGTGGCGGGAGCGAACGGTGGCGGCCAATTGTCGGACCTGCGCTTGCGAGCCCAGGTCGGCCAACAATAGCGTCACCCTGTCATTCTTACTTTTGGCTTTGACCTCGGCCAGGGCAGCTTCACTGCGCGCGCGGTCACGGCCTACCATTACAACCGTGGCCTTCAAGCTCGCCAGCGCAATGGCAGCTGCCTTGCCAATTCCCGACGTGGCGCCGGTCAACAGCACGGTTTGGGTTTGCAGGTTGGGTGACACGCATGCTCCTTGCAGGTTTTTGTCTTAGCGCAGTGTGGGGTCTTCGGGGCGAGCGATGCAACGGCCCTTGCGCCCAGGTCGGAGAGACCCCACTCTCCAACCAAAGTTCCAAGGATGGTCTATGCGCGCCTCGCCTGTGCCTCGCTCTATCTATGTTCTGATTTCGCCCCAAGCCGTGGTGACAGATGTCCTGGCGAGTAACTCAGGGTTCGGCGCGTTGTTCGGGTTGTTAGCCGTTGAGTATCTGTTGATTTTCCCGCTAGAGGCTGCAGCGCACGCGATGCGCGCGAGCTTCAACCCGGCAGTAGCGCTGTTGGGGCTGTGGTCGAGCTACGTGCACTTCGCATTGACCCCGGCGCTTGTTGTGTTTGGCATCGGCACGGTGCTGTATTACGCGCTGCGTTTCTGGGGGCGTCGCATCGATATCTGGGCGGCGGCGTCGGTTGTGACTTACACCTGGGTGCCGCATCTGTTGATGGTGGCTGCTGGCATGCTCACTGCCGCGCTGTGGGCCGAGTTACCGTGGTTGCCGCATTTGGTGATGACGCAGGCGCAACACGGCACGCCCACGCAGCTGGTCGGTTGGCTGCTGGCGTTTGGCCCGAGCGTGGTGCTGCTCGCGTTGCTCGTGCGCGCGGCTTGGCGGCAGCAGAACGATGACAAGGAACCGTCGTTCGCGCGTTTGAGCGGCACCACCACGGCGGCAAGTTCGCTGCTCATCATGGGGCTTTTGTACGCGGGCCTACAGGTCGGGCATCATTGGCAAAAGGTGCGACCGGTGATGCCTAACGATTTGCTCCCGCCGGTGCACCTGGTGAGTTTGGACGGCGCAGCCTTGGCGAACGATGTCTTGGTCAACCGGGTTGCGCTCATTGATTTTTGGGCGACCTGGTGTGGGCCCTGTGTTGCGGCGATGCCGGGCCTCGAAGCGTTACATAGGGAGTTGGGGAACCAAGGCTTCATGTTGGTGTCGGTCAGCACCGAGCCCGACAACCTCGAACAGGTCCGTGCTTTTGTGCGCGAGCATCAAATGACGTTTCCAGTGTATCTGGATGCCGGTGGTTTGCAGCGACAGTTCAACGTGCAGACCTTTCCAACCGCCGTGCTGGTGGATCGGCATGGCCGCGTGCGAAATGTTTTCATTGGTGCCCTTAACCAAGACAAGCTGCGCCGGGAGGTGGTGGCGCTCTTGGGCGAGTGAGTAACTTGGCGCCCATTCTGGATCGGTGTAAAGCCATCGCCAGCCTCACGCTAATGCCAAGGAGCGTCGCATGATCCGCCGTCTAGCCTTTGCTCTCGCTGCTTTCGTTACCCTCGTGGCTGCCAAGTCGGCCGATCCCGGCCCGCTGACTGCCGAGGCTGCCTTCGCGTTCGCCAAAACCAAACTTCCCGCGGCCGATGAGGCCCAGGGTCGAAGCGTGCGCCTTAGGGGAAGTGTCGACGGCAAGTTCGTGAAGCTGGACGGCAAGGTTTCCACTGTCGGGCCGAGCCTCGCGTTGCTCATTTCGGTGGAAGAGAAGCGCGCTGACATGGGGATGGTGCGGTGGGCGCCGCACCTGTTCGTGGTGAAAGCCAAAGGCGCTGAGCTGGAACTGGTCGCGCACCTGGAATCACCCGACTTGGCGCATGATATTGACGCTGCCATCGATCTTGGCAGTGCCTTGAGTTTATCGAGCTTACCTGTGGTCAAAGATGGCCAGGCCTTGGTCGCCACCTTGCGCAAGGCCGAAGGCAAAGGCGGCGAGGAGACCATCGACGAGACCATGGTGCTGTACGTGTTGCACAAAGAAGGCTTGGGCATCGCCTTCTCGATCAAGACCGAAACCAAGACCACCGAAAAGGAAGAGGGAGTGCTCAAGGGTACCCGCGAGCTGAATAAAGTCGAGGTCGGCAAAAAGGGTGGAAAGCTCTTGGACCTGGTGGTTACCAACCGCCGCTTTACTATCACCGGCGACGAGGTCGGTGAGTTCAAACCGGCCACCGAGCGTTGGTGCTGGAGCGATAAGGCCGGCACCTACAAGCCAGAGTGCAAATAGTCGGTAGCGCTCTAACCTTGGTCACCGCGGCCCGGTGCTACTTGCTGGGCACCTGTACCCGCGCCACCGCGCCCGCTCGTACCTCCACCACTTGTTCCAAGAGAGTCTTACCGCCGCGCTCGACACGCAGCAGGTGACGCCCAGGTTCTACGGCCAACTCTCGGTGGGGCATGCCGGTGCCAAGTAACTTGCCGTCCAGAAATACCGCAGCATCTGTGGGGACATCCAGTGCAATGGCGCATGCGGCAATGGCTGGCGCAACCGTCGAAGGGGCGCGTCGCTCCGTCGGGCCACTCAGGACGCGCGTTAGCACGACACCGCCCACGGCAGCCAAGACAATGATCAGGATCCCCAGCGTCAGGTACAACGACAGCGAGGGCGTCGTCTGCGGGAGTTGGCGATCGGGCTCGGTGGCTTCGTTCTTGGGTGCAAAAATCGCCACGCGGTCGGTGGCGTCGCCCACCTGATGCGCCAGGTGTTCGCCGGTGTCCTCTG
>JAKLEG010000342.1 GCA_022703175.1 Myxococcota bacterium
GGCGTGGATGATCCGTATGAGGCGCCCGAGAAGCCCGAGTTGGTCCTCAAGACCGGCGAGCTTTCAGTGGTGCAATCGGTGGAGGTATGCTTGAGCTTCCTCGAAGAGCAAGGCCTTTTGCTCGCGCCGCGCAACTACTAACGAGGCGGGAGTCAGGAACGCTGTATGTCGCAAGGTGATGGCATGTTCGATCGCTTGGCCGGGCAACCGACTGAGCCGACCTCTGACCCTGGGGCAATCATCGAGAGCGCCAAGGATAGCTTTCGCGGTGAAACGGGGATCGGGGTGGGTGAGGTAACACTATCCGGCGTGCGGCCGATGCCCGTTACCCCGCGGCCGCGCTATGACTTGGTCGCCTATGGCATCGCGGCTGCGATTGCGTTGGTGTTGATCGCCGTGGTGTTCACCTGGACCTTGCCGCTCAAATCGGAACTGCAGGTGGTGCGTTTGGATTTGGCCGACGCACAACAGAAGCTAGCCGCGCAGTCGTTAGAGATTTCCCGGCTGACCCGCGAGCGGGACGACCTGGAAAAGGCTCGCAGCGCGCTCGCCTCTGAGAATGAGCAAACCGCTACAGCTGTAGACGCGCGCCGTCGCGATGCCGAAACGCAGGATGCTCTGACGTCGCGAGCGAAGCTTACGGCGAAGAAGCCCAAGAAACCGACCAAGAAGCCGAAGAAACGTTGAGGGCATGTTGACGTCCACACCTGTGCGCGAACGTTGGGCGCTACCTGTCTGGCTTGCGATCGCGGTCGTGGTGGTGACGCTGCCCGTCGCGTGGGGTTTCGTCGTGGCGCTGCAGACCTGGCTATTGCCACGCGAGTTTCACGAGTTGATGGTGACGCTTGAGCCTCTCCTCACCCCGGTGGCATGGCTGTGTGCGGTGTGCTCGGTGCCGGTGAACCTGGGCGCGTTCTATGTGCATCGTTTGTTGGTGCGGCGGCTGGTCAAACCGGAGCAGACCGCGGTGGAGCGGCAGTGGCAGCTGTTCCAGGTGTTGATGGTGTCGGGATCGGTGGCACAGCTCCCTGGGTTTCTGGCGTTGTTCCTGTTGTTACTAGGGGGGGCCACGTTGCCTGTGGCTCTGGCGCTCGTGAGCTCTACAGGCGGCGTGGCGGTGTTAGCGTGGGCGTTGCGCTAGCGGTGGACCTCGGGTTGCACCCTTTTGGGGCCCACGTGCCTCTCTATCCAAAATGGCTATTGTACCGACTTACGACCCGTTGTTACGAGGAGTCCTATGAGTACTGTTGAAAATGTTATCATTATTGGATCTGGCCCTGCCGGCCACACCGCTGCCATTTACACGGCGCGCGCCAACCTGCGGCCGCTGATGTTCGAGGGTTTTTCGACCGGCGGCGTGCCGGGCGGGCAGCTGATGATCACAACCGAGGTCGAGAATTTTCCGGGTTTCCCGACTGGCATCTCCGGGCCCGAGTTGATGACGGCCTTGCGGACCCAGTCAGAGAAGTTTGGTACACGCATCCTGACGCAGGATGTCGAGTCGGTAGATCTGTCGGCGCGGCCGTTCAAGGTGGTCTCCGATGGCCAAACTTATGAGGCTCAGGCGTTGATCATCGCTACAGGCGCGTCGGCGCGTTACATCGGCATCGACTCTGAGAAGCGGCTGATGAACCGTGGTGTGTCCGCATGCGCCACCTGTGATGGCGCGTTACCGGTGTTTCGCAACAAGGAACTTGTTGTGGTGGGGGGTGGTGATTCGGCGATGGAAGAGGCGAGCTTCTTGGCGCGATTTGCCAGCAAGGTCACCATCGTGCATCGTCGGGCTGAGTTTCGCGCCTCAAAAATCATGGTCGATCGGGCTCATAGCAATCCCAAAATCGCCTTCGAGTTGGATGCGGTGGTGGAGGAGATTTTGGGCAAAGAGCAGGTCACCGGGGTGCGTCTGAAGAACGTCAAAACTGGTAAGGTCTGGGAGAAAGCTGTGGCGGGCGTCTTTGTGGCCATCGGACATAGTCCCAACACCTCGATATTCCAGGGAAAAGTGGCTTTGGACGAAAAGGGTTATGTGCAGACCCGCGGCAAATCCACCTACACCAGCGTGGACGGCGTGTTTGCCTGCGGCGATGTGCAAGATCCGACCTATCGGCAGGCGATCAGCGCCGCTGGCTCCGGATGCCAAGCGGCCATCGACACCGAGCGGTGGTTGGAAGCGCACGCGCACTAAGCGCTCTGAGCGGTTGCGTCCCACCCCGAAAACCGCCTAGATAGCCTGCATGACGAAGCGGGGGCGTGCGAAGCCCATAGAACGTCGGGGCAGCTCCCGATGGGCGCGTTGGTGGACGAACCTGGTGATGATCCTCTCGGTGGGAGTGTTGGTCGGCATCGGCCTATACCTCGCACGCGAGTATCGCCAAACCCAGAAGCGAGCGCAGCTTGCCGACGAGTTGAAGCAGGTCTTCGACGAAGACGGCCCTTGTGTGGCACTGGAGCGAATGCGGGCATTACCGCAACCGTTCGATGCCGAGGGACAAAACCTGGTGGAGGGCCGGCGGCGCGCCTCGGCTGCGGCCGTTTTGGGGTCGGCTGACCGTGCTGGACAGAGCGCGTTTCTTGCTGCCGAGGCCGAAGGCCTCATCGACCGGTCGCTGTGCGAACAGATTCGTTTGGCCTACGATTTGGGCGAGTTGCACCCGCTCATGGAGCTTTTGCGCTACACCCGCGAAGCCGGGGACCCCTGCGAGCAACCCGAGGCGCTCGAAAAGGTGCTGGCGGGACTCTCCACGCACAAGCGGGAGATGCTGCATGCGTTGATGAAGCAGGTGACGCGATTGCAGTGCCTGCCACCGTTTGTCTCAGGCCGGATTTCTGAGCAGGTGTTGACGCTTGGCAACGAGATACCGAACGCCTTTGACGACCTTGAGGTGTTGCGTGTTGCGAAGTTTTTGAACAGCTGGGCACCAGTCGAAGCGGCGCAGTTTGCCTGTCGGGCTGAAGCCGAACGCCAGCCATCGGCGTTGGCGGCCGCTATCGGGTGTACCGGTTATAGCAAGCGCCAAGTGTTGCCGCGTTATCGCTTGAACGTGGCGGTGGCGGCTGATGGCTTGGCTCCGGCCATTCCTGCACAGAGCGAGGTTTTATTATTGCAAAACGAAGGTGAGCGCTGCTTGGTGTTGGCCGACGTGGAGCCACCCCGCACGTTCCAGGTGGGTTGTCGGGACATGGTGCCGCTCTCCGACGTGGAGGTGGCTGTGCTCATTGAGAAGGTGAGCTACGGTTTGGTGCGTGCCAGCCTGATTTCTGGCCTCGCAAGCTATGTGCCGCAGCGGGGCACGCTCGAACCGTCACGCAAAGAGCCCGACTTGAAGAGTTGGTACGGCTACAGCCGGGATGGCGAGGCTCTGGGGCTCGCCCAGCTCGTGAATATGAAGGACTTGGCCACCAAGCTAGGTGAAGATGTTCCGAAAGCGCCGCTGCGCGCCTTCTGTCATCAGTCTGGAGCTCGCTATTGTTATGACGTCGACTGGTCGCAGGTGGTGGATTACCTGGAAGGGGACGCGGTGGTGTTCTTGTCACGTCCCACGCCGGTTCTGCTCACCGAGGGGGCGGCGGGCACCGAGCAGGCGGCGTTGTGGCAACGGGAAACGCTCGGTGAGGTGTTGGCGCCGAACGCGGTGGTGAAGAGCTTTGCGTTGCGTCAGGGGGGCGCGTTGCTTGCGGTGGTCACGCCAGGTTCGCTAGAGCTGCGCTTTCGGCAAACCCCCACGGGGCCTTGGCAGAGCCAAACGATGGGATTGGGGGAAGGAGGGAGCTTCCCTCCTATCGTGCGATTGTTGGCAGTGTTGGATTTACAGAGCGATGGCAAACCGGAGCTGATTGTGCAACGGGTCAAGCGCGGGCTCGCCTCTGGCGTCGCCAAGGACCTATCGGATGAAATCGTGCTTTTGTCGCTCGACGCATCAGGCCGCCGCTTTTCGCCACTCAACGCCCTGACGGTGCACGAGTACTGAGCCCCGAGAGAGTTGGATTTTCTGCAACCTGGCATGACGTTGACTTGGTTCGAAGCAGGGCATAATCAACCCATCATTTTGGGGCTGCGGCCCCATCCCCTCGCACCCGGAGGGCGGTCGAGATGAGACACACACGACATACTGGGATTGCCTCTCTTTTCTTCGCCCTGACGCTGCTGTCTGGCTGCGCGGTGCAGAAGCTCTTGAATCAGGGCGATAAGCTCCTGCAGGAGCGTGAGTACCTCAAAGCCATCGACACCTATTCGGAGGCGTTGCGGATCTCGCCGGAGAACAGCACGGTTCACGAGCACATCAAGGTTGCGCGGCGCGAGCACGTACGCAGTAAATTGGCCGAAGCCGAGGCAGCCCTAGCTGCGGGTGAGTTGGCGAAAGCCTTAGGTGATGCTACGCGCGTCCGGCGCATGCCGCTCGATCTCGAAGACGTGGAATTGGTGCGACGCATTGATGGCGTGATTGCTAAGGCCGCCGCGACCGCCGAGGAGCGCGTGAACGGTTACGTCGCCAAGGGGCATTTCCTATTGGCGGTGGATTTGAGTCAACAGATTGTAGCGGCGTCACCCGGGGTCGCGACGCGCGAGGCGTGGGCAGCAGAGGTGCGATCCAAAGCGATTTTGCACTACGTGGCGCTTGCCAAGAGCATGCGTTCTGAGGGGCATCACGGCAGCGCTGCCATCCAGTTGGCGGTGGCGAAACGCTTGGGTGGAGAGGTCGCGGTCCCTGACGTGCGTGAGCTTTGGAATCGCTTTGCCGAGCCCACTTGTTTTGCCGCGCCGCACGTCGAGGTGTTGGACCGCTCAGGCAAAGCGCAGGAATTACGCGCCAAGATTCAAACCACTGCGATCGCTGAGCTTGAGAAGGTACGTGCGGCCTGCGGTGACGGTACCCGCGAACTGGGTGTACGCATCGAGCTTTCAAAGGTGGATGTCGGGGACATGAGCACGACGCGGCGCGCTGCCAAGGCGCTGCCGGGGGTCGAGGTGGAAACCGAGGAGGTTTATTTTATTGAAGAGCCGTACACCGAGGTCGAGACCTACACCGAGTACGATGTGCACATGGAGAAGCGCGAGCTGCGCGATTGTGCGCCGCGCCCGGGCAAGGAGCGGGGCTGTAGCACCTGGGTGGAAGAGGTGGAGGTGAAAACCCCCATCATCAAGACGCGCGACGTGCAGAAGGTTCGCCAGATCCGAAAGACTCGGCCCAAAGACGGGCCACTGCCCGAGGACAATGTGCTTACCTACACGGTGACCTCGGTGACGCGTCACGTCACCTATGAGGGCGTGGTCACCTTGTCGGGTGAGGTAGACAAAACTCGTACTTTCTCGATCACGCGTGAGTCTGCCGACGAGAGTAACGAGGCTGTGGCTGGCAAGGGGCTCAGTATTCCGGCAGATTCGCTGGTCGTCAAATCGATGGGGGATTTGGTTGCCGAGGCCGCCGAGGCACTGGCCGAAGAAGTCCGTTTGGCTGTGGCTGAGAGCGTCAGGGAATGGATTGCGCGCTACGAGGAGCAGGCCAGAAGCCGCGTGTTGGCTGGACAGATGCCTCAAGCTGAGGAGCTGTACCTCAAGGAGCTGGCCTTGGGTGTTGGCCAGAGCCAGCCGCTCAGCGAGTTTTTTGCCGACCGCTATGGTCGTAGTGTCACCGAAGTCATCGACATGTTGGGGGTGGCGTTGGGGCGTGAAGTATCAAAGCGCAACCAAGGCGACGCAGAGGCTGCAGCGGGCCTGGTGCACTTTCCGTCACGCGCTACGGCGGAAGAAGCAATTGCCGAGGATGCGCCGCAGGCAACCACCGGCACGGGCCCGATTCCGATTCGCGGTGCGGTGGCTGCGCCGCCGCCTGTGTCCACCGCCACCGCCAAGAAACCGGCCGACAGTGGTATGTCAGACGACGAATTGAAGGCGCTCGAAGACGCCTCCCTAGATGCCTTGAAGCCCGTCGTACCCAAGTCGGTGACGCCTGCGCCTGCAACGACGACGACACCGTCCGAACCAACCTCGCCAGCCGGCAAGATGTCGACTGAACCGAAAGAAGACTGACCGCCGCGCATCCCGCGAACCGGCCAGTCAAAAGCGTGCCGCAGATTTACGGCAAGGAGAGAGCATGAAGGACCTGAAACTCGAAGCCCGCAAGATCTCCGATTCCCGGGGCCGTCCCACCGTGCAGGTGGTGGCCAAGCTTAATGGCAAGGAAGGCTGCGGCGATGTGCCCGCGGGTGCTTCCAAGGGTGAGGACGAAGCGGCCACGGTGGATGTCGAGGTTGCGGTGCAAAACGTGCATAACGTCATCCAGCCGATGCTCACCAAGACGAGTCTCGATTTGCAGAAGCATGCCGACCTGGTTGCGGCTGAGCGTCTAATCATTGAAGCGGCGGGTGAGAACTTTAAGAAGCTGGGAGCCAATGCGGTGGTTCCCACGTCGCGAGCGTTGTGGCAGCTGGCGGCCAAGCTTAACGGCATGGAGCTGTGCGCCTAGATTCGTAAATTTGAACCCGAGGTCGCAAGCAAGAACCACGTCTGTTTCTACATGAACATCTTCAAC
>JAKLEG010000343.1 GCA_022703175.1 Myxococcota bacterium
GCTATTTGGCGCCCTCCAGGGCGCCGTGGTGCAGAACCTCGTATTGCAGGATCCGACGATCACGGCGCAAACCGGCAACGTAGGGGCATTGGCGGGTGTCGCGCAAGGCGCCACCTTGAGCCACATCACAGTCAACGGCGACGCCGCGATTCACGTGGCAACCACGGGCGTTGGGGCAGCCGCGGCGATCGGTGGCCTCGTCGGCGAATTCAACGACTCGTTGGCAAGCGACTGTCAAACCTCGGTCACCATCGTCGGCAGCGAGGGTTGCTGCCGCTACGTGGGCGGATTTTCCGGACAAACGAACATGTCGTACGTGCAGCGCGCACTCAGCACAGGTGATGTCCAGGCGCCTGGGTCGACCGAGGTGGGTGGCTTTGTGGGCTATTGTTGGTCAAGCCCTTCCGCATTTGCGGGCATCAACCTCGCGTTCTCTGAAACCGGTGCCACCGGGAGCGTGAGCGGCGGTACCAACGTCGGCGGCTTCGGCGGCTACCTGAACGGCTTCTGCCGAATATCAGATAGCTATGCGTCCGGCGCCGTGAATGGCGTGGCCTACGTGGGCGGGTTTGGGGGCTTGATCGCGAGTCTGCCGAGTTTCACCTACACCTTTGCCCACCAACACGTGGCCGGCACCCTGTTGACAGGGCGGTTTGCAGGCAGCTACGTCACGACCCACGACGACTATGTGGTGGGCACCTTTGTAAGCTCCGAGCTGGATCCGGCCTTGCCCACCTTGGGAGAAGGCACCGCGGCCCCCCAGCTTTTCACCATCAGCGAAGCGCAGTTCGCGGATGATAGCGTGTTTCGCAACGCAAACTGGGCGTTTGGAAATGTTTGGTTCCGGGAGAGTGAAACCTCGCCAACGCCGTCGCTTGCCGTCCACGGCGACCCCTGCGCCCGCGACCTGGGCGCAACAAGTCATAAGGCCTTGGGCAGCGGCACCGCGAGCGACCCCTTTAGGTTATGCACCGTGGCGCAGCTCGTTTCGCTCAGCCTGCCGAGTTCAACTGCCGATTGGAACAAGCTCTACGTGTTGCACCGCGATTTGGATTTGGGCGGCGTAGATTGGCAGCCCATCGGCAACCTCAGCACCCCTTTCACTGGCAACTTCGAAGGCCGCCACCACAGCCTGCGCCACTTGCGGGTGACGCGCACCGATGTCGCCGAAGCCGGCTTCTTTGGCGTGGTCGGTGGTGGCGGAACGATCCATGCGCTACAGTTTGACGAACCGCTCGTGCGTGGCCCCTACCGATTGGCGGGCGTCGTCGCCGGGCAGTTTTCCGGATTAGTGTCCTCAATCGCGATCCTAAACGCCGATTCGCCGGACACCGGAGTCGAGACAACCTTGGCGCTCGCCGAAGCCGTGGGCGGTACCATCGGTGCAATCCTGGGCGATAGCTATTCTGGCTCCCAGTACATGTATGCGGAGGTGCGCGTCGCCGCAGATGCCGGAGCCGCTGCCGTGGGCGGGTGGGTAGGTCGCACCGACGCAACGACGGTCGTGGACACCGTCGCCGTGCTCGGCACAGTACATTCGATCGGCGGCCCGGCGGGTGGCATCGTGGGCGTTGCGACCACCACGACCGTGATGGGTGCGAGCTTTCGCGGCGACGTGACGAGTGGAGCCGAATGCGGAGGCATTGCCGGGCGCGCACAGGACTCAGCGCTGTTCCTCATCGCGGCCTGGGGCACCGCCACCGGAGCAAGCGCGGTAGGCGGCGTGGTGGGCACCAACACCAACAGCCCGCTAACGTCAGTCCTGGTCGGCATGCGTACGTTAGGTGGAACAAGCGTCGCCCATATCGTCGGCGACAACGACAGCGCCTCGGTTGTCGCAAAGGCCGCGTGCCTTGAGGATGCCAATCTCGGGGTCGCGACCATGTGCGGCACCACCCCTTGCCCCGCCGCCGTATGTTTGAACTATGCGGCATTCACCGACCCGGCCAGCTACGACCCCTGGACCGATGCCTCCGGGTCGATCTTCGACAGCCGCTCACCCAAAAGCTTCGTATTGCTGCCTGGCGCCATGCCCTGGTTGCGCTGGGAACGAGACCACTGCTTGATGCCGTAGGGAGCACGCGCCTGCCCAAATCGCCGCCAAACGGTGGTACCCGTAAACCCACTTTGCCCCTTGCTTGCGACCGTAGGAGCGCTGGTGTAGACCGTTCACGGCTGCGCCACAAACAACACGAGGAGAACGCCATGGCAGTAAAAGTTGGAATCAATGGCTTTGGTCGCATCGGTCGTCAGGTCGTCCGTATCATGGCCGCGCACCCGAACAAGTTCGAGGTGATGGGCATCAACGATCTTTTCGATGCCGACATGCTGGCCTACATGCTCAAGTACGACTCCACCCAAGGAAAGTTCGATGGCAAGGTGGAGGCCAAGGACAAGGCCATTGTCGTCAATGGCCACGAGATCCCGATTCTGAGCGAAAAGGATCCGGCCAAGCTACCGTGGGGCAAGTTGGGCGTCGATGTGGTGCTCGAATCCACCGGCAAGTTCACCTCGCGGGCTGCAGACGGCAAGGCAGGCTATGACACCCACCTGCAGGCGGGCGCCAAACGCGTGCTGCTTTCGGCTCCGGCCAAGGACAAGCCGGATGTCACCATCGTGTTGGGCGTAAACGACGAGTTGTTAAACGCCAACCACAAATGCATCTCGAACGCGTCTTGCACCACCAATTCATTGGCCCCGGCCGCGAAGGTACTGCACGAGAAGCTGGGTATCGTGAAGGGTCTGATGACCACGATTCACGCCTACACCAATGACCAAGCCATCTTGGACATGCCGTACAAAGACAAACGCCGGGGTCGCGCCGCTGCTTTGAACACCGTGCCCTCCACCACCGGTGCCGCCAAAGCATTAGGTGAGGTCATTCCAGCGCTCAAGGGCAAGCTGCACGGCTACTCGTTGCGCGTACCAGTCCCGACGGGCTCGATCACCGATCTAACCTTCATGGCCGCGCGCAAAACCACGGCCGAGGAGATCAATCAGCTCATCAAGACCGCGGCAGAAGGCCCCATGAAGGGCATTCTCGAGTACAGCACTGACCCGATCGTCAGCTCTGACATCATCGGTAACCCGGCCAGCTCAATCTTCGATTCGACCAACACGATGGTGCTGGACGGCGACATGGTGAAGGTGACGATGTGGTACGACAATGAGTGGGGCTATGCCTGCCGCACCGTGGACCTCATCGAGCGCCTCGCTGCCTTGAAGTAGCCTACAGATCTATTCGAGACGCTCTCGCCCGCCGAGAGCGTCTTGCTCGCCTCAAGGCTCGTCGTAACAGATGCGGACGAGAGTAAGCTCGATTTCACCTTTGGGCCTGCGCACCATGACGGCGTCCCCAACCTCTTTGCCCAAGAGCGCCTTCCCTACCGGCGAATCGACACTGATAAACCGACGCCCGAGGTCGATCTCATCGCCTCCAACCAGCCGGTAACGTACCTCTTGGTCCTCCTCATCCTTGAGGGTCACCCAGGCCCCAAAGCGTACCTTGCCATCATCGGCTGGAGTCTCCTCCACGACGATCAGCTTTTCGAGCTTCTTCTTGAGAAAGCGCAATCGCCGGTCGATCTCGCGTAGGCGTTTCTTGCCGTAGATGTATTCGGCGTTTTCTGATCGATCTCCCAAAGCCGCCGCAGCCTCAACCTCACGGGTGACGCGCGGTCGCTCGCTCTTCCAGAGGTGCTCAAACTCGTCCAGAAGCTTCTTGCGCCCGGCCGCCGTGATGTACTGCGGGCCAAAAACCACTCGCTCTTCGGGAGCCTCTGGTTCGCCTTCGCCTGCGTCTTCTTTGGTAAATGCCTTGGACATCGGGTGCCTCACTGCAGAGGCGACCATACTGGAGCCCGACCCAAGACACCACGGGCAAGCCCTCCAGGAATGTCCGTCGGACGCTTTCGGTTGAAGGAGCGGGTGCGTTTCGTGTATGCCGCCTATCGTTCGTTGCCCCCTTGCCACTACGCCTGGGGGAAGCAGCACCCGTGCGAGGCCTGAGCATGAATCCTCCGATCATCGGTATCGACGTCGGCGCGTTGACCATCAAGCTCGTGGTCTTGGACGCAGCAGGCGCAACCACCCGCAAAGCCTACGGTTTTCACCGTGGGCAACCGCAGAATTGGTTGCGTGCGCAGCTTAACGAGTTTGGCATCGTGGGCCCCATCCACTTGGGGCTCACCGGCTCCGCAGCCACACCGTGGTCGGATTTTCCAGGAATAGTCACCCTCGATCCGGTGCGCGCGCTGATCCGCGCGGTCCGTGACCGACTGCCAAAAGCCAAGAACGTCATCGACATCGGCGGCGCAAGCCTCACGCTCGTGCGTCTGGATGCTGAGGGACGTTTCGCAAGCTATGCCAGCAATTCCCAATGCGCTGCCGGCACGGGGTCGTTTCTAGATGAGCAGCTGGCCCGCATGGGGCTCAACTATGAGGACCTCAAAAACCTAGAGCCTGTTTTTGCACCGCCACCGGTGGCCACTCGCTGTGCAGTTTTTGCCAAGAGCGACCTGATCCACCTGCAACAACGGGGCGCGACCAAACCCGAAATGTGGAGCGGCCTGTGCCGTGGCATGGCGCAAACAGCTCTGCAAACATTGTTAAAGGGCAAACCGCTCGCCGCGCCCACCGCGTTGGCAGGCGGCGTCTCCCACAACCGTGACGTGCGCTATTGGTTGGGGGAGTTGGCCGATGCCCCCATTCTCACCCACGCCGAAGGCCACCTTTTTGGCGCCTTGGGGGCAGCCCTTGAAGCCCGCGACGCCTGTCCGCAGGAGACGGTGGATGCTGTCGCCTGGATTGCGCACGAGGGACCAACAGCCTCCAGGCCGACGCCACACACGCACCAAGCTTTGGGTTGCGGCGCTGACGACATCTGCGGTGAACCACTGTTTGGCGGTCACAGCACGGCGACCCCCCTGTTGCTGACACAAACCCACTACCCAAGCTTCACGGTGCAAGACAGCCACGTGGATGACCTAGGTAGCGAGATCCGTGTCAGTCGCTGGCCCGAGGGCGCGTGTGTGCATGGCGCCGTCGGCATCGACATTGGGTCCACGAGCACCAAGCTCTGTTTTGTTGACCCAGACGGCGAGGTCGTCTGCGACATCTATCGGCGCACGGCGGGGGAGCCAATTCGCGCCGTACAACTGCTGTTCACTGCCTTAGAACAGGTCGCCAAAACCCGCGGCGCTGCCCTCGCCATTGACGCCGTCGGCACCACTGGCTCGGGTCGCAATCTGGTGGGGAGTGTTGTCGGGGCCGACTGTGTGGTGAATGAGATCACCGCCCACGTAGCCGGGGCCGCCCACGTCGACCCTGAGGTAGAAACGATTTTCGAAATCGGCGGTCAAGATTCTAAGTACATGCGGGTAAAACAGGGCGCCGTCGTGGACGCCAACATGAACTACGCCTGTGCCGCTGGCACTGGTTCCTTCGTCGAAGAGCAGGCGCGTAAACTCAACGTGCCGCTCACCGAGATTGGAGACCGTGTCCTGGGCGTGGTCCCACCACCTTCCTCCGATCGTTGCACCGTCTTCATGGAGGCCGACACTCACAAGCTTCTGGCCGAAGGCAAAAGCTCCGCCGAAGCATTGGCCGCGGTGATGCGTTCGGTGGTGCAAAACTACTTGAACAAGGTCGTCGGCAACCGCCCCTATTCGCGCCGTCGCATCACCTTCCAGGGCGCCACTGCACGCAACAAAGGCTTGGTGGCAGCCTTCGAAACGCTGCTAGGCGTTGAGATGGTGGTCTCCCCATACTGCCACGTGATGGGCGCGTGGGGCGCCGCCTTGCTTGCTCAAGCTCAGCTTCGCGAGAGCCAAAAGCCAAGTCAATTCCTGGGCATAGACATGGCCCGCGCCAACGTCGCTTTGCGCCAAGAGCGTTGTGAGCTGTGTGAGAATGCCTGCGCCATCACCTTTGCCGACATCGCTGGGGTCGACCGAAAGCCTTCCTGGGGCTACCTATGCGGTCGCGAACCCGACGACGCTAAGATGCGACTGCAGCGCGGCTACGACCCGTTCCGTCGTCGCCAGCGCCTACTCCGCCAAACCCCAGCCGCGGCCATGCACCCTCGCCCTCAAGGCGACAAACCTTGGCGCATCGCCATCCCGCGCATGCTCACGAGCTACTCGCATCTGCCGCTCTGGCAAACGCTCCTCACCCAACTGGGTGCCGAGGTGCACCTGGGTGCCACCACCGACCGCGCGATGCGAGAGGCCGGCGTGGCGCTGACGGGCGCCGAGTTCTGTTTTCCGGTCAAGGTTGCCCATGGCCATGTAAGCGTGTTGTGCGAACAAGCCGCGTATGACTTTGTCTTCGTTCCGCAACTCGTGGCGCAACCGCTCACCGAAGGCCACGCCGCCACTACTTTCTTGTGTCCCTACGTCCAGGGATTCCCACCCATCGCCCGAGCCGCGCTCGCCCTGGCTGGCCGCACAACCGACTGCCTGCTGAGCCCTGCCGTAGACCGTCGTCACAGCGTC
>JAKLEG010000344.1 GCA_022703175.1 Myxococcota bacterium
GTATTGCCATCGGCACAATCCACAAAGGCCGCAGCCACGTTGTAATCTTGAGTGGTGTCGGCGGCATCGCTGCCGCACGGGTTTTCGTCGGGCGTCTCCGAACCCTCTGCCAAGAATTGCTGCCAATCAACCTTGCAGGTGCCACAGCGCGTAAAGTTATCTCGGTCGACGTCGAAGCTTTCGTCTTCGTCCATTTTGAAATCGCAGTCGTTGTCGATGCCGTCGCACTGGCCGGTTTCCGGGAAATACCAGCAGTCGTTGCCATGGCACGGTGTCGGCGCGGTGCGCATCGTCGCAGGTGTCGCCGGCAACAGTTCTGCATAACCAATGCGGCTGGTTGAACCTTCGCCTTCGGGGGGAGCCGGTTGCGGTCGGACTTCGCCCACACAACCCTTATCACCACCCTCCCACCGGCCGTCCGTCGAGCAGCGCTGTAGGCCTGTGAGGCAACGGGTGCCTTTCCAGTCGACGTTAAACTGCGTCAGGCTGAAGTCATCGGTTTGATAGGGAGCTTCGCCGGCAGCGACGCCAGGCACGGAAAAATCAGGAAACAGCGTGGTATCGATGCGCCCGAGCAGGCAATGGCGGCTGTCTCCCGCGGTGCACGAACTGCCTTCATCCACGGCGCCATCGCAGTTGTCGTCGATGCCGTTGTTGGGGATCTCCATTTGGCCTACGCTCGTGGGGGACCGACTGCAAATGGCCTCCCAGGCAAAACTACCCGCTCCATCTGAGACGCAGCGCTGCACGCCAAAGCGACAGGCGCCGATACCACCGTACTGCGGGATCTGGGCATCTGGCAGGCGGGAGCAGGCGCGTTCTGCACCCTCAGGGGCACACGGGCAGCCCTCATCTACCGGTAGGCCGGAGCAGTTGTTGTCGATATGATCCCCGCAAATTTCAGAGGTAAAGGGGTTGATAAGGTTGACGTTGTCATCGCAATCGCAACCCGGTCCATCGCAGCGTTCAAAGCTGTCGCCGTCGCCATCGGCGAAGTTGCTGAGGAGCTTCAGCTCTATTTCCAGCACGGCGCCTGCCTGCATCGTGTAGGTCGCAGCTGCCGCAGTTGCATAGGTGAGGTTCGACTCGGCGTTCATACCTTGGATGTAGACTCGGAACTCTCCCGTGGTGAGTGACGAGGGACGAAGGAACAATGTGTAGGCGTTTGCGACGGTGGAAATATCGCGGTCGAGCGGGATTTCGATGCTCACCCAATCAGTGCCCAGGTCACGCACCAGCACCTTCAAGCGAACCACCGGTGGTGTGGTGGCATCTGACCAGATTTTCAAGAGCAGGCCGGTATCACTCTTGGGCGCGTCCTCTTTGCATTGGGTTAGCGCCGCGAGCGCCACGAGAGCGCATGTGGAGCTAAGCAAACGGACTTTGGATAGGGTCACGTTGAGCCTGCCTTGTTGAAGTCTTACGTCTTGCTTGGATTATACTGGGCGCAAGCATTCGCGCAATCCGGCGCAGTTGTGGTAAGGGAGCGAAATGGCAACTAAATTTTTGGGCATCGATCACATTGGTGTGGCGGTCAGTGACCTGAATCAGGCCACCAAGACCTACCAAGACCTGTTGGGCTTTTCTTTGGGCGGGCACGAAGAGTTGCCGGCGCGAGGTTTGCAGGTCCGTTTCGTGGATGTGGGGGAGAGTCGCATCGAGCTGATCTCGCCCATGCGCCCCGACTCTGAGATCTCCGGTTACCTGACGAAAAAGGGCGAAGGCCTACATCATATCTGTGTGCGGGTAGAAAACATCGAAGCTGCCCTTACCGAGATGAAACAACGCGGCGCCAAGCTTATCGACGAAACTCCCAAAGTCGGCGCGCACGGCAGCCGGGTGGCGTTTGTGCACCCCAAAGGTAGCCACGGTGTGTTGCTCGAACTGGTAGAGAAGAGCGGGACGGGAGTGCACCATGGCTGAGGAACGCTTTCAGCCGCCCGGCAAACAAGTGCAAATCCAGATCCAGCTCGACGACGATGTCGCGCAAGGCATTTATGCCAACCTGGCGCTCGTGAACCACACCGAAACCGAGTTCACAATCGATGTGATGTACCTGCAACCACAGCAGCCGCGCGCCAAGGTGCGGGCCCGCATCATTTCCAGTCCGAAGCACACCAAACGACTGCTCTTGGCCCTGCAAGAGAACATGCGCCGCTACGAAGAGCGCTTCGGCACGGTGGATCTCACCGGCCCCAATCCCGCCGACCAACTGTTGCAATAACGCTTTCCTCGTACCGACCTGCGTCCCGTGCGGTGTTCGATCAGCGGGCGAAAAGGTGGTTCGTGCTTCCTGCCCGGGAACTTGTTCCGGGACCCACCTATGCTAGGGTCCGGCCTACATCCCATGCAGAAGCCGACCGCGACATTCTCTGACACCCCCGATCCGCACGCACTGAACCGCTCGCTTGTGGTCACGATGATCATCACCGCGTCGGTGGGCGTGCCGTTTGTGCAGCTGTTGTGGGGCTACGTGCTGATGGGTACCACCACAGGGGTTCAGACCAACATCTGGAAGTACGGCAAGGCCGTGCTGTTCTCCGCCATCGTCGTGGTCGTGATGATGTTCTTGCACGCGCAGTTCTTGATGCACTTGGCTCGGCCGATCACCGCGACGCTGACGAAGTTGCAGGCACGCCGCGAGCTCACGCGCACCGAATTGATAGGCGCCTTGGTGACGAGCCTGAAAGTTCCGCTGCAAGGTGCGTTGGCGAGTGCATTTACGTGGCCTGGCACGGTGCTCATCACGATCGTCGCGATGTGGCATTCCTTTATGAGCTTTCCGAAGAGCCTCGCGGCGTTGATGACCTTCGGGTGTCTGTGCGCCGGGCTTTTGGTCTCGAACTTCCAGTACTACGGCTTTCGGAACGCCTTGTTGCGGCATCAAAAGGTGCTGTTAGCTGCACTCCCCGCCCATTGGGAGGAGCCGATTCTGACGCAGGTGCGCGCCGGCCTGAAGCGCCGGCTGGCAGTGAACCTGTCGTCGTTGTTGTTCGTGTTCATGGTGCAAATCGCCTTCATCGTCAGCGTGCAGTCGGTGCGCGCGTTGTTTTTTGAGTGGGGGGTGGGCATCAAGCACGAGCTGCAGTTGCAGTTTGGCGAAAGCACGCGTGCGTTGGGCGATCCGGCCCTCATCGATTCGCTCGCCCACGCGCAAAAGACGGCGCGGGGCCAGTGGCACTTATTTTCGAAAGCGGGTGAGCCACTCTGGCAACCCCCAACGGAGCCGCAGACGCTCGCGGTGATGCAGGCGTTTACCCGCGGTGAGTTCGACTTTGATCACCTGGCGTCATTGACGCCGCACTACAGCGACCGCGACATCGCTTTGAGCATGGACAATGACACATTTGGTGTGGCGGTGCGTGTGCCGCTCGTAGGTGGGGAACGAGTGTTGGTGGCGCGCAGCACTGCGGCAGCACATATGGATTTGATCAGCAGCATCTTGGGCGCCAACGTCGTGGTTTGTTTGTTCGCGTTGGTGTTCGGCATTCTGTTCGCCATTTTGTCTGGGCGTGACATGACCACCTCGTTGGCCACGCTTACCTCGGTGGCTCAAGGGGTATCACAAGGTGACCTGCGACGAATGCCTCTCGTGATCACCGGGGATGAGCTTGGGGCGTTGGCTATGGCCGTGGCGCGTATGCGCGCCAACCTTGAATCGGTGGTGACCGACGTCGGCTTGGCGGTGCAAAACCTCGACCAAAACTCGCAGACGATCGCCCAAGTCAGTGAGGCCACCGAAGCCTCTTCGCGACACCAAGTCGACGAGGTCGAGCGCACCACGCTGCAGACCAAGACCTTCGAGTCGGCCTCGGCTCATCTTGCGAAGAGCGTCGTGACGTTGTCGGGCGGCGTTCAAGACGCTCAACAGGCGCTCGCGCACTTAGGCAATGCCTTTGACGCCCTCGACCGCGGTGCCGAACAATTGAGCGAAACTTCCACGCGCACGCGCGATCACGCTCAGCGGATCAACAGCGGCGTGGCCACAGCCACCAAGGCCGCCGAGGCGCTCAACCTGGAAGCAGCGCGGGCCCTGCAATCTGTGGAGGCAATCCAGACCATCTTCACCCAGGCCAGTCGTTCTTCACAGCAGACGGTCGCTTTCTCCGACGCGGCCACCGCAGCCACCGAGGAAGGTTTGCGCCGGGTGCAAGATACCTTGACCGGCATCGAAACCGCGCAGGTCACCAGCCGCCAGGCGCTGGGCGTGGTGGAGGACCTGGCGACGCAAACCGAGGACATCGGCAAGATCTTATCGGTGTTGACCGAAGTCGCCGACCGCACGCGCCTGCTATCGTTGAATGCCTCGATCATCGCAGCGCACTCTGGTGATGCTGGGCGCAGCTTTGCGGTGGTGGCCGAGGAAATCAAACGCTTGGCTGAGCGCACCACCCATTCGATCAGTGAGATTCATGCTATTGTCTCGCGCGTCCAGGAGGGGGCGCGCGACAGCGTGCGAGCGTTTCGGCGCGGCGACAGTCAGGTTGGTCAAGGCGTGGAGTTTGCGCGCTTGGCGGGACGGGCTCTCGGGCAGATCCATCAGGCGGTACAGGAAACCAGTGCGCAACAGCGGGTGATTGCGACCTCGCTTACGGCGCAGTTGCAGCGCGCTGACGAGATGCATCACTTTGCCGTTGAAACGGCACGTCGCGCGACCGAAGTCGGTCGGGTGCTGAAGGATCAAGAGGGCAGCGCCCACGAGCTTGCGACGAGCGCGGTATCGGCCGACGAAGCTGCACAAAGTAGCCGTATGGCGCAACAGCAAGGGCGCACGGCGTTGCAACAGTTGATGGGTAACGTCACCCGCACGGCCACCGTCGCGAGTGAGCTGCAAGGTGAGCAGCGGCAACATCAGGCCGCTAGCACCACCATCGTGGAGGCCGTGCGCACCATCCATGCGGCTGCTCAAGACAACTGGAAGGGTGCCGGTGCGATGTTACAAACCGGGCGTCTGGTGCGCGACCTTGCCCAACGCTTGCGCACGAGCATGGCGGTCTTTTCACTGGTCGGGCGCCCCACCGAAGCCACTGCCAAGCGTACGGAGCTTAACGAGCACGGCGATCATCAGCGATGAAGTCGGGCTGGGTATTTTGATACAGCCGCCCCTAAGGCATCGGCCAGCAGGCGCTCAGTTGGTGTTGGGAAACCCCAGTGCGCCGCTGGCTAGAAGCTACGGCGTCGTACAGGTCACGCCGCTGGCACCTGCAGTGACGGGGTTGGCATAGTAGCCGTTGGTGCGCGTGATCGTGGCGTAGTCAATGACGCTCGGGCCGCCATCTTCCAAGAACGTGTAGGCACAGGTCATCTTCAACACGTTGTTGACGCGGATTTCGACCGTGGTTGCCGTGTCGGTTTCGCTGTCGCAGTAGACGCCGTAGTATCGGTCACACAAGCTGATTGCCGCACCCGAGATCCGGTAGGTGCCATCGGCCTGGGCGCCGCGTGGCGGTGTGTGCATGATCGTCTCTTGCTTGTAAGGATCGGGAGCGGCAGTCCACCGCACGTCGTTGTAGACGCCCCAATTGGGGAACTGGTTGGTGTAGTCACACTTGCCACCTACAGGGTTGGCAAACACCAGGTCGATGTCACGCACATCCCACGGCGAGTTGGACAACGCGAAGGTCAAGCGCAGGTCCAAGGCGTCGCTGCCATAGTTGGGTTCATTGGCGCAGGCGTTGTTGATGCAACCATACTGGCAGGTGACGTCGGTGTGTGTGTAGGCGCAGTTGCCGGTACCGGTGTTGCATTCACCCGAGGTTGTGTACTGGCGCACGTGGTTGGCATCCAGGCAGGTGTTGGTGGGCGGCGTCACGCAGGCTTTCGGTGTGCCTACGCAGGCACCTTGGGAGCAGGTGTCAAGGAGTGTGCAGAGCTTGTCGTCGCTGCAGCTTGCGCCATTGTTAAAGCCGTAGTTGCAGGTGCCGTTGCTGCAAGTGCCAGAGCTTTGGTAGCAGCCGTTCGGGGGCGTGTTGCACACCACGCCTTGGCATGGGTCGCCATTGCAGTTACCCGTGGTTGCGTTACAGCCGAAGGCACAGTTGAGCTCGCTGGGGGTGTAGCTGCATTGGCCGTTTGCAGTTTGGCATGTGCCTTGGGTGGCCCAGCTACGGCGTACGTTGGCATCCACGCACACCGACGCGGGGGGTTCGGCGCATACCTTGGGCGTGCCGCGGCAGCCACCTTCCAAGCAGGTGTCCTCCACGGTGCATAGGTTGGAGTCGTCGCAAGCACCACCGTTGGCCGGCGGATAGACGCAGTTACCGCCGTTGCAGCTGCCCACGGTTTGGTAGCAGGCTGAGGGGGCCGAGTTACAAACCACGCCAATGCACGGGTCGGCCTTGCACAAACCGGTCGCGCTGTCGCAGCCGAACGGACAGGTTTCTGGGACGACACTGTAGCTGCACACGCCATTACCGCATTGGCCCACCGAGTTGTAGACCTGGCTGGTGCCGACTCCCAAGCAGGAGGGCGCAGGC
>JAKLEG010000345.1 GCA_022703175.1 Myxococcota bacterium
AAGCCCCCGCTTCTAGTTAAGCCAAAGGAAAGGTCGTCAGCGCCTGACGATTGCCCAAAAGCGCCATTGCACGGCGCCAAAGCCCAGACGACGACAGCGGCGGGTCGGCCAAGATGCGCGCAGCCTCTGGGTCGGCCCCTATGCGGAGCAACACCCACGCCGCCTCAACCGCCATGCCCGCGTCGTGCAACAGCGCCACCAACGATGACGCAAGCGGCGCCAGCTCTGGCGCAAGTCGGTCGGGCGGCACTAGGTCACACGTGAGAGTCGGCCCCTCGCTCCCCTGGCCGGGTCGGAGCCATCCCTGACGGATCGAAAACGCCAAGAGTGCTGCGCCGTCGGGCGCAAACTCAAGAAAACGCCTCACCAATGCGAGCGGCAACGATCCAGGTGCGCACGCCAGACAGGTGAGTTCGACGGGCACTCCGCGCGTTGCCTGTAGATCATCAATGGGCCGCTCGGGCAGCGTCCAACCGTGGCTGCCGACCTCGGCCCGTTCGATCAGTGACAGCAATCGGCCGGGCAAACCACGACTCAAGTCATGAAAACGCTCGGTCTCGCGCGGCGGCACGTCTCGCGCCCAAGCTGCGCGCAGGAGCTCATCCACCGCCTTGGGACCTAAAGGAGACAGCTCGACGCCGGCCACCGCCGGATTTTTCTCGTCTACGGTGAGAAGGCGAGGCTCGGAAGCGGTTCGGCTTCGCCAGATGGCAACCGCGTCGGCCAACGCGGCGGGTGCTTCGCTCAAATCGTCCAGAGCCAAAAGCACCGGCCCCTGCGCCGACAATTGGTCTACCTGTAGCACCAGCGCGGCGGCCTGCTCGCGAGCACTCACCCCTGCCTCGCGAACGGTTTGTGCGCCTGACTCGCTGGGGTTTGCCTGTGCCATCAAGGAGGTCACCGCTGCGAGATGACGACCTGAAATCGCCAGCACCTTGCGCCCGTCGGCTCGGGCCCGCTCTGCACATGCAGCAAGCAGTGCCGTCCGGCCGACGCCTCGGACACCGGACACCCGCCATTCACGGCCAGAGCCCTTGAGCCAATCGGTGAAAGCATCGAGTTCTTGGGCCCGTCCACACAAAGGCACTGGCAGTTGCGGCTGCTTCAACAAGGGAACGTCAAGGTTGAGCGTTGTGGCCAGTATCTCCGCAAATTCCAATGCACTTGGCCGCGACGCGGGTGCTGCCGCACGCGCGCGCACGAACAGATCGCGAAAATCCGCCGATACGGCGGCGGTATCGTATGGCGCCTGCGGGTCGAACCCGAGCACGGCCCCCAAGCTCACCGCGAGACTAAAAACATCAGCCGCAGGCGTGGCCGACTCACCCTGCAGAATCTCCGGCGCCACAAATCCGGGGGTTCCCGAGGCTCCCGGCTCCCCAACCATGCGGACGAGGCCAAAATCGACCAACGTGGCGCCAAGCGGCCCGGACTTCTGCACAACAATATTGGCAGGTTTAACGTCCATATGTACAAACCCGCGCGCGTGCAGATGTGCCAACGCGTGAGCCACACCGATCAGAGACGCGAGCACATCTCTTCCGGGGACGGCGTCGAGCGAAGGGCCCTCGACCAGGGTTTCAACGAGATACTCACCGGTTGCGGTATGCAGATAGTCGATCGCCTCAACCAAACAAGGATGACGAACCGACCGCAGGGCTAAATACTCGGTGCGCAACCGCCCCCGGTCGGCATCGGTCACCGTCTTGATGGCCACAAGACGGCCGCCCAATAACATGTCGGCGCCGAGCATCACCTTGGCCTGGGCCCCGCTGCCGACGATCCGTTCGAGACGATAGCGACCGTTCAGCATTTCGTAATCTGCATGCGCTACCATTGGCGAAGCCTATCGGACGATCATGAAAGTTCGGAATTCACCCTGCGACTTGCCCCAACGCACCATAACATCCTCGACGCGCGCCATCGGCGGGCCGTGCCGACACCACTCCACCAGTTGTTCGAGCGCATATCGAGGTCCTTCAGCTGTAATTTCGAGACTGTCATCGGGAAGGTTCTTGACCCAGCCGGTGAGGCTCAAGCTCTGCGCCTGCTCAAGGGTGGAGGCACGAAAGAACACGCCGTGAACTCTGCCAGCAACAAGGATGGTAACGCGCGCGAGATCTTCATCCATCGCACACGCCTACCATAAATCGCACATCGGGAGAGGCGTACTGTAAGGTTAAGCGTCTTCGCTGGCCGAGCCAAAGAAGCTGCGCTCGATGGTGCGGTAATAATTGATAATCTGCCGCACGTAGGCCCGCTTACGCTGATAGGTGCCGGGGAAGAAGCTGCGCTTGAAACCGTAAATAATGATCGACTTGAGATCGCCCCGGTTCAGCCCCAAGCGATCCACCGCCAAACCAAGTTCCTTGGTAACCGTGGTATTGCTGACGGTTCGATTGTCGGTGCAAATCGTGGTCGACAGCCGCGCTAACCGCTGCTTGCGGAAGCTGTGCTCGCTGACGTCGTTGAGTTGCGGGTTGGTTTGCAGGTTGCTCGAAAGGCAGACTTCTAAGGTGATGCGCCGGTCGGCGATGTATTGGCCGAGTTGCTGCACGTACAACTCGCGATCCTGGATGGTCGCGTCGGAGATTGCATCAGGTTCGAGCAGGTAGGTGCCGTGGCCAATTCGATCTGCATGCAAATCGGTGATCGCCTGGAAAATGCTCTCCGGCCCGTACGCCTCGCCGGCGTGCACTGTCTTCTTGAGAAAGTTCTTGTGCACAAATTGGAACGCTGGCGCATGGTCGTCGGCAGGATATCCGGCCTCGGCCCCCGCAAGGTCAAAGCCCACGACTGGCAGACTGTGTTCATCGCGCGCAATGACCGCCGCGCGCGCCAATTCCAACGAAGCCATAGAATAGACCTGCTTCGGCGGCGCATATCGATGGGCCTGCAGCAGCTGGTTGAAATACTCACTGGAGCTCGCGGTAAACATGCGCATCGCGCAGCAAATAATGCCGTACTCAAACGGCGGCTCCAGCCCCTGCTGCACTGCGTCGCGACTGTTGTATTCGTTGCGCGCTTTTTTCAGGCCGCGATCCACAGCCTTGAGCACCATGATGGCGTTCAGGTGATTGTGCATATGCAGTTGGGGTGCAAATCGAACCTCAAGATAGCGCACGCCTTCTTCTTGATTGTCGATGGCGAGCTCGTAGGCGACGCGCTCTAGCGCGGCCTCACTCTGCATCACCGCGCAGGTGTAAAAGAAACCTTGCAGATACTCACCCAGATTACGATAACGATCTTTGAAAACCGTCTCCCGTAACCCTTGCTCCGTGTAGCTTGGCAAATCCACGTGGTACTCCCGCGCCAAATCGATAAGCGTCGGGATTCGAATAGAGCCATCCAGATGCACGTGGAGATCGGTCTTGGGCAGTGCCTTCAGATACTCGACAGTGATTTTTTCGTCGGCCACGATGTAACTTCTCCTACGCATCACTTTTGAAGATGTTCGTCACTTTTCGTTTAATTGCAAAGGTGTAGCGCACCTGGAGGGCGGTGTCATGCCCCCAGACACCGCGAGGTCCCACAGTTCTCGTCTTGACCCCTGCACCGAGCGCACGTATCCGTCGCCAGGCAGTTGCCGCATAAGAGGAGCATCTCGTGTTCAAAACCATCATTGAGCCGTTTCGCATCAAGTCGGTCGAACCGCTGCACATGACCACGGCGTCTGAGCGACAAAAGCGCATCGAGGATGCGGATTATAACGTCTTTCTGCTGAAGTCGGACGACGTCATCATCGACCTCTTAACCGACAGCGGCACTGGCGCCATGAGCACCGAGCAATGGGCCGCGATCATGCGCGGCGACGAATCCTACGCGGGCAGCCCCTCCTTCTATCGGTTCGAAAGCGCCATCCATGACCTGATGGGCTTCCCCTTTGTGGTCCCTACCCATCAAGGACGCGCCGCAGAGCGCATCCTGTTCTCGGTGATGTGCAAAGAGGGCGATGTCGTTCCCAACAACAGCCACTTCGACACCACGCGTGCCAATGTCGAATTCACAAAGGCCAGCGCGCTGGATATCCCGTGCGTCGAATCCCACGACACCGCCGCAGTGTACCCCTTCAAAGGCAACATGGACATCGCCGCGTTGAAGGCCGCATTCAAACAACATGGGCGTGACAAGATCCCGCTCGTGATGATGACGCTCACCAACAACTCAGGCGGTGGTCAACCCGCGTCGATGGCGAACATCCGCGACGTTGCCGCCGTGTGCAAAGAGCACAACACCCCCTTCTATATCGACGCCTGCCGGATTGCCGAAAACGCCTACTTCATCAAACTGCGCGAGAAGGAATTTGCGAACACCCCAGTGAAGCAAATTGTTCGCGAGATCTGCAACCTGGCCGATGGTTGCACCATGTCCGCGAAGAAGGATGGCCTCGCCAACATCGGCGGCTTTTTGGCCACCCGCAACCCCGAACTGGCTCGCAAAGAGAAGGAGCTCCTGATTCTCACAGAGGGTTTTCCGACCTACGGCGGCTTGGCCGGCCGCGACCTGGATGCGATTGCGCAAGGTTTGAAAGAGGTGGTGGAAGAGGATTACCTCAACTACCGCATCGTCTCGACGGCCTATCTAGGTGAACACCTGACGCGCGCAGGCGTGCCAATCTTACAGCCCCCGGGAGGCCATGCGATCTACCTGGACGCGGCCCGGTTCGCACCCCACTTGAAACCCGTTGAGCTGCCCGGTATCGCGCTCTGTGTTGCGCTCTATGTCGAAGGTGGTATTCGCGGCGTGGAAATCGGCACCGCCATGTTCGGCCGCCATGATCCCAAAACGGGCACCGAAACACCTGGCCCGAAGGAGCTGGTGCGCCTCGCCATGCCTCGTCGCGTCTACACCCAGAGCCACGTCGACTATGTCATTGAGGTGGTAAGCGAGGTCTATCGTCAGCGCGACAAGCTGCCACGCTACCGCATCACGGAGCAGGCACCCTTCTTGCGCCACTTCTCGGCGCACTTCGCTCCAATCAAATAACGCGCTACGGCGCTAGCTTCTGGCACTCGAAGACCAGCACGGTGATACCGATCCGAATCTGATCGCCGTGCTTCAACTCGACCTCACGCACCGGCTTGCGGTTCACGAAGGTGCCGTTGGTCGAATCCATATCGGTAAGAAAGAACTTACCACCTTGGTGCGTCACGCAAGCGTGATAGCGGCTGGCGGATTCGTCAGCAACCAACACGTCGGCGATATCCTCGACGCGCCCTAAGATGACAATCGGCTTTTTCATCATGACCACGGCATTCTGACCGGGGCCTTTGATGGTACGGAAGCGAACCTCAACATCGGCAGGTAGTGGATCGCCACTGGTCAGGCGGTTCAGCATCTCGCCGCTAGGCAACGCTTGGCCAAAATCCACGATACGAGTATCGCGTGCGAAGTCTGGGCCTTCCGAGATGTTCTCAAGGTTCTCTAGCGTATCGTCTTTGCCTGCCATGACTTGGCACCTCAGCAACAGCGCTGGCTTCCGCCGCCCCTGTTGCTTGCTCAGATTACCCAGGCGGCGTCCAAAACGGCAAGGGCTCAGGCGCCGCTTGTGAGCACCGCCGGTGCGCGCATAGGATGGGGCATGGCCGAGCTGCCAGAACTGCCTGGGTTTGAAGTGGACGAGAGTGCCAAAACGCCGCCCCGAGGAAAGGCCCTCCCCGCGGCGGCCATTCATGTCCCAACGCCACCCGCCATCGAAGAGGCTGAGCCCATGGCCAACGAGGTCCAAGACTCGGTGGAAGAGGTCCTGCAACAGAGTTCCGCACAGGCGCTTAAGCTCTCGCACCTCGAAGACCTGGTGGCCACCCTTACGCAAAACCTAAACGATGTCCGAGACGAGATGCATGCCGGGTTCGTGGATGTGCGCGCGGCCACGGAACAAAGCGTCCAGGGTGCCTTGCGTGCTGGCTCTGGGAGCCTGGGCGAAGGTCACCGCCCCATGCTCACCCAGAATATGGAGTTGTTAGAAGAACAGCTGGTCGGCGTGGTGCGCAAGCAAACATTGCTCGTCACTGTTGGCGTCATCCAAACACTGCTGATGGCCGCAACGCTCGTCGGTGTGATCGTGGTGCGCGCCACCCTGCTGCAAGCCCCTCCGCCTCCTCCCCCTGCGCCGCCCGTACAAACTGAGATAGCCCCCACGCCCGACCCCGTTACCACTGAAACCGCGATGCCTGCCGCTGAGAACGACGACCACAAGCCGAAAGACGCAAAGAAGAAGAAGACGCGGCGCCACTAGCGCGTCGCAGGATCACGCTCCTATCAGCGCCCGAAACTCTTGTTCACTTACGACACGCACGCCCAGCTCCTGAGCTTTGCTGAGTTTTGAGCCGGCAGCTTCGCCAGCTAGGAGCAGATCAGTTTTTTTAGAAACGCTGGTAGCCGGGCGACCTCCATGGGCGCGGATCAGCATGTGAGCCTCGTCGCGGCTCAGGGTTGCCAAGGTGCCCGTTACAACGACACTCTTACCCTCTAA
>JAKLEG010000346.1 GCA_022703175.1 Myxococcota bacterium
CCTGCACCGGAAATCCCAATATTGCGATCCAACATAATGTGCGCCTCGATGTAGGACAGATTTGGTGAATGTCACACCCAAACTTCGTGACTTAGTTTTCGTCAGCGAGCTGCCCCGAGTTGCGTGATGTTTTGAGGAAATTTGGGCTGATTTGATGGCGCCGTGAGGATGAGCGGGGGGAGGCAATAGCCGTGTGCGCCGATTTGTGACGCGGCTTGCGGCAGCGTGGCACCTGGGTCATGCTGGCCGCCGATGCCGTTGGTTAGATCTCAGCGTTTACTGCTTGTCTTGGCGCTCAGCGCGCTCATGGCCGGGGCGTTAACGGCTTGCACCAACCGCACCGGCTTCTTCGCTCCTCCTGGCGATGTTGGGTCGGCGGGGGACGTGGGTGCCGGAGGCGAGTCGGAACGACCGGGGGATGCAAGCGACGCTGCTGGCGCAATTACCGCCGATGGTGGTGATTCGGAGCTGGCCGGGGACCTGAGTGGTGACGCCGGTGACGACGCGATGGGTGACCCCGTGGCGCCGGTGTGTGGGTCCGGCAGTGAAGGTACACCCTGCGTGGACGGGAGCATCGTTGGCTATTGTACGGCGGGCGCCTGTGTGGCCTCGGCGTGTGGGGATGGCCACGTAGACGCAGGCCTCAACGAGAGCTGCGACGACCACGGGAGCCTGGATGGCGACGGCTGTAATGCGCAATGTCAGCTGGAGCTGGGCTATCTGTGCGACACGCCTGGCGCACCGTGCACACCTAGGCCGAACGATTTCTTGCTCGGATCGCTGCAAGCTGCGCCCTCCACCGAGTTCAGCTACGTGGATCTTGTGGTGGATTGGAGCCACGCGCTCGCCTATGCGGCAAGCCGTCAGGCCACCACCTGCATGGCGGTGATCGATTTTACGGTCCAAACCAGTCCCACCAAGGTTTTCGAGTTGAGCACAACCTCCACTCCGGCAACAGCATCCGGCGGTTGCGTTGGTGTACAGTTGAGCGGTTCCTGGCTTGTGACGGCATCATCGCAGGACCCCACCAACGCCGTGAATGTCTTCGATGTTGGGGTCGACCCACGCTTGTTAACGTTCACCGCGCTTGGTCAACGCACCGCCCAGGGGCCGTTGCATCGCATCGCCATCTTTACCGATGCCAACGTGCTGCCTGCGGACACAGCCGCCTGGGTCTTTGTGGCCCGCGGAGGGGGCAACGGTCAATCGGCGGGCATCATCCGCTACGCCTTGGATACGGGGGGCGTCCTGCTCGCTGGCGCGTCAAATTACGTGGACTCTGCCAGCTGTTCGTGGAACTTCGTTGCGCTCACCGCTGAGCGTTTGTTGGGCGGAAACACCTGTGCAGGCTCAGAAGTGCTGGTGTTTCATCCCGGAAACCAGACGATACCCGCGCAGATCCTGCCGCTGGACGGTGGCCTCCTTTGGGCCGGTGCAACCGAGGTTACGCACCGGGCGATCGTCGTGGCGGGCGAGGTCGTGGCATTCTTGGAGGCGGATGAAGTGACCTCCGACATCGCCTTGCGATCTCGTTTTATCCTGCCCGAGATGTATCGCGATGTGGCGTTGTGGATAGCTTCCGATGGCAGGTTGCGGCTGGCTGCGGTGACCGGTGGCTCGCGGTACCTTGATATTTGGGACGCGAGCGATTTGGGTCAACCCCGTCGCCTTAGCCGTACCTTCTTGGCAATGGCCACTCGGGAGACTTACGCGCTTGAGGCTGAACCCGGTGGCGACCGCATTGTGGTGGTCACGAACGGTGGCGAGCTTATGGTCATTGATACCTTGCGGCTGTGGCCGTGGGATGAGCAGCCGGTCGCGTACTGACGGGTGCCGCCGCGGCGTCGCGCTCGCTCTGAGGAATGCTCGGCGTCCCTAATTGACGACGGTCACATCGTCGCTGCAAGTGTTGTCGCCGCCTGGGCCATAAACTGAAATGACCAGCACGTAGTAGCCTGCGCCGACAGTCTCGGTGCGCGTGAAGGTGCAGGGATCGAGGGCGCCAGGTGCACCGCCGTTGATGGTGACGGTGCAGGAGGTGGTGTCGGTGGACGCCACGTTGTAGGTGACGGACCCGGGTGCTGGCGAGGTCATTGAGAAGGTGCAGGCCGGGCGGGGCAAGATGACGAAGGTGTCGGTGCAAGAGGTCGAGCCGGTGGCACCGGTGGCATAAATCGTCAGCACGTGATTGCCCGGCGTGAAAACGGCACCTGTATCCTCGGTGAGCGGGAAGTTGCAGCCCGCCGGGATGACCGCGGGAGCAGCACCATCGATCGAGAAGGTGCAGGTGGTGGCATTGGTTGAGCTCAGCTGTGCAGCCCAGTGCTGGTTGGCGCGACCTTCGGCGTTCACGATGCAAGACGGGGCGCAACCACTGTTGTCGGTGCAGCTCTGGGTGGTGGCTGGTTTGCTGGTGGTGCAGTTGGCATCTGCCACGGTGATGTTATCGCTGGATCGTTTACACACCACGGCGCGCGTCTGGGTGCCTGTACCACAGGTGGTGGAGCAGCTACCCCAGCTACCGGCTTGCCAAGCGTAGGAGCAGCCAACTGTATCGGTGCAGGCTTGCGAGGTGCTGGGTTTGACGCCAGTGCAAAAGCTGTCTGCCACGGTGGCGTTATCGCTGGTACGTCGGCACTCCACCGTGCGAGTTTGGGTGCCACTGCCGCAGCTGTTTGAGCAGGCGTTCCAGGTGCCTGTGCCCCAGGTATAAGCGCAACCGCTCGAATCGTTGCAGGCTTGCGCGGCATCGGGCTTGACGCCGGTGCAATTGCTGTCGGCCACCACGGCATTGTCCGAGCTGCGTCGGCATACCACCGTGCGGCTTTGGGTGCCGCTACCGCAGGTTGTCGAGCAAGCGCTCCAGTTGTTCGTACTCCAAGCGTAGCCGCAACCAGTGGTTTCATTGCAGCTTTGCGAGGTGGCGGGCTTCGTGCCGGTGCAGAAGCTATCGGCCACCGTGGTGTTATCAGCAGTGCGTCGGCATACCACCGTGCGGCTTTGCGTGCCGCTGCCGCAGCTCGTCGAGCAGGCTCCCCAACTGGCACTCTCCCATGCGTAGCTTGCGGCGTTGCATACGCCCGTAAGGCACGTGCCGCCATGGGAGCCCACGGCCGCGTTGGGGAGATCACAGGCCACGCCATCATTGCTGGTGGTGTACTGACAGGTGACGCTTTCCGGGTCACAGATGCCTTGAGATTTGCAGCCGCCATTTTGGTCGGGGCACAACAACCCAGCGCAGGCGCTCAGGCAAGTTTGAGCGCAGTTGGTGCAGGCGACCTGCACGGGCGGGTATTCGCATTCACCCTGGCCAGGGTCGCACGTGCCGGTGGCAGGGTAGGTGATGTAGAACGAATCAGTGTCATCGCAATGCGACGCTGGCGGCGTATCGCAGATGCGCAGCATCCCAGCGCAGCTGCCCTGGCTACAGCTCTCCTGCTCGGTGCAGGGGTTGTCATCGTCGCAGGTCGTGGCATCGGCAAGAGGAGGGTAAATGCAGCGGCTGTTCAGACACTGGGCGTCGGTTTTCGTGTGACAGGCGATTGGCGTTTGGCAATCGTCGTCGACGCTGCACTCTGCATCTCGGCACAACCCTTCGAGACAAAACGAGGCGACGCCGCATTCCTCCGACGCAAAACAAGCCTGAACGCATTGGTTGTCCACGCACAAGAAACCCGCGGCACAGGTGCTGCTATCTGTGCATTCGGTGCTGCTCTGGGCGCCGCCACAGGCCGATAGGCCAGCGAGGACGACAGCGAACCCTAGTACACGTACGAGATTCTGATGGCCACTGAGCGGAGTCATGCAACAGCCTCCAAGGCGGTGTTATTGGTGCTTCTGCAGGAAGCATGCCTGTCGTCTCAGGCTCCTGGCAGGTGGAGTATAGCCGGAAATTTCTCTTTGCCTCGCACAAATTGCCACCCGGCGGCCCTAGGTGCGCTCCCAGGTGGCACCTTGAGGTAACAGCGATCCGACTCAGTACTGCGACAAACCCCAGTTTGTGCCCCCTCGGGCGGGCAACGTAGGGGGCGCGCCCCAGGCATTGGCCGCCACGCCATCCACGAGAGGCTCGCTCGCCACTACCTCGGTGGTGCAGGGGGCGCCGGTGGGAGTGGCGGTGGAGCTGATCGTTTCCCAGTCGCGTCCAGGGCGCAAGATACGCAAAGCCCACAGGTAGCTGCCCAACGAGGTGTCAGCGCCGACGTCGATCCATTGTTCGTGTGTGAAGGTAGTACCAAGGGTGCCGTTAGCCACACCCGCCAGTGTGTTTGTCGGTGAGTAGGTGAGGGTCAGTTCGTATTGAGTGCCCGGCTCCCCCACGGCGACGATTGGGAAACGCGTGCCACGTGCTGCAATCCAAGGGAGATCTACAGCGAACGGGTACTGACCATCGTTGGGGGTTACCAGTTCGATTCTACCATCGTCACGCATGACCCGATGGAATCGTAGGCCTGGCGTTACGAAGCTCGGCGGTGGTGCTGCCAAATCGAGGTCTGGATTGGCAAGCTGCAACACGGCCTCTTTGACCAGATGCAACAGGACATCATAGGCGGGTTCAGGCAACCCGAAGTTCGTGAGCAGGCCATTGTGCCCGCCGCGCAACACCACTTCTACCTGGGCGTCGACACCGCGTCCCAAAAGTTCCATCGCGTAACGGGCCTGTTGGGCGTAGGGCACGACAAAGTCGTGTTCGCCAATCTGCAAGTAGACCTGCGATTGGGCACGCTGAAGGCCTGCCAAGAAACGCTCCCCAAGGAGGCTGTGTTGCGTGTTGGCAATGTTCGGGTCGATCGTGCCGGTGACCACCTGCAAAAAAGCCTGCCATCCCAAGATGCCGGTGTAATTTGGGCGGCCCGCGCAACTCGGATAGTGCCAATTTGAGCGCCAGGCGTCTAGGAATCCGGTGGTCCAGGTGGTGTAACCCAGCAGCAACGGATAGGTGGTAGAACTTGACCGTGCGATATCTCCTATCAGCGTGGGGGGCACGCCAGCCACGGCCAGGACGACTCGATAGGGCGCGTCGTTGGGATTGGCAGCCATCTCCAGAGCGGTCACGCCACCGCGTGAGCCACCAAACGTAACGATCCAGTCGGGATTGCCGTGGTAGCGCTCAGAAACTTCGGCGATCATGGCCGCGAACATCTCTAGCGCATGCTCATTCATCGTGAGTGACGCGCTGCCGCCGCCGCCGTTCCACAACACGCCAATGACGCCGCGGCGACCATTGAGGCCGCTCTCACTGACCCAGTCGGCCATGGACGCACCGAGGGATGAGAAGGTGTTGCCGTTCAAATCGTAGGCGCCGTCGAACACAATTGGGTAGGTGTTGGCCGGAGCCGCGCCCGACCAGTTGGGGGGCAAGAATACGGTGTAGACTGAGGTGTCCAAGACCGTGGCGTGAATCACCTGCGTACGGCAGCTGCCCGAGGCCGGTGCGCCCGCGGGCCAGATGCCGGTGACGGTGGGCGGAAATCGGTGCTCCAATGGCACGCCGGTGGCGGCGCAACGCTCCTGAGCAAACGTCCGTGCGCTGGTATCGGAGACTGCGATACTTGAATAGCGATCGGCCAGGTACAGGTCGATGTCGGGCAGCACTCCGTAGTTATAGTACGGATAGCAGGCGCCCACGGTGTAGTCGCCGGGTAGGCCAGCGTTGGTGGTGAGCGAGGGCGCATCGTGCGCCATGAACTCAAATCCTTCGATGCTGGCGCTGAAGTGGGTTGGGATTGGCAGTTGGTGGCTAACGGTTACACAGTCGTTTGGCGTCGCGACGCACAAGGGCGGTTGCCACAGCTCGATGTCACCGGGCGCGCTATCACCCGCACCACTATCACCGAGCGCAGGATCCCCCGGTTCATCGTCGTGCTCGGAGGCAATATCCAGGTCGCTCATCGCGGCACCGTCCGAGGCGATGGCATCAGCCGTGTCGCTCTCAGGGAGCGCGACATCACCTTGGGCATGACTGTCGCCCACCTCGTCGGCGTCAGTCGCGTCGCTTGCGGGGGAATCCGAGTCGCCGGCATGCGGGTGGCGAGTGGACCTGGTATCAACGGCGCGCTCGTTGGCACCACATGCCGACACGCCGATGAGCACGATTCCTAGCAATCTCGCTCGCATTACAACCGCCACATCGCCTCCTAAACTCCCATTTAAACAAAATGCTCTCTCGGCTGCGCAACTCGGTCAGGGCTCTAGCGTAGCCCCAAGCCCGTGCCGTCGCACGTTTTGCGCATCGCCGCGCTCAGTTTCGATTAAGCAAACGCCGTGCCGGGAATTTCTTAGGAAATTCAAGGAGCTGATGACACCTCGGGGTGACAGGTGGGTGGCGCTGCAGCAGCGAGCGACCAGGCGGTGGGGAGCCCATGTTCTTAGATGCTGCCGCTGCGCCACAGGTAGTAGCCCCAACGCGCT
>JAKLEG010000347.1 GCA_022703175.1 Myxococcota bacterium
ACTCGGCACCGGAGGCGAGGGTGGGGACGGCCATCAACTTGTGCAGTCCTTCATACACCGAGAACAACCCGCCCATGCTGAACAGCATCAGTGCGACGATGAACGACCAAAAGAAAATCGCCTTGCCGTGCCCCAACGGATGTAGGGGAGACGCGGGTCGCTTGGCATGGTGCAGACCGTAAAACAGAAAGCCCTGATTGGCACAGTCGGCGAACGAGTGGATTGCTTCGGCCAACATGGAGCCGGAGTGAGTGACCACCGCTGCTATGGTCTTGGCGATGGCAATGCCAAGGTTGGCAGTGAGTGCGTAGAGAATAGCCCGCGTAGACGCCTTGCCGTGAGACATGCGGGCCTTCTTCGCATGACCGGCGTCAATCGGCAACGAGGCTGGCGATCATTAAGGTCAGGTGTAAGACAAACAGCAGTAGCATCGTGGTAACGATGCCGACAGCTGGAATACACAAAGCGCCGATACACCATGCGTCAGCGGTGGCCCCCTACGGGTTCAACGTATTACTGGGACCCAACGTTGGTTGTCCGCTTTAACGATCCAAACTTGGTGATGCCCCGTCGGATCGCCAAGCTGGAATGTGGCACCGAGGCCGAAGTCGGCGTTGCTGCTATGCGCTAGGGCCCCTGCGAAGCTCTTTTCGTTGAGCTCTTTGCCTGCGTTCTTGAGCACGTGCATCAACACTGTGGCGTTCACATAGCCTTCAAGGCTGACAAAGCTGAATGGCTTGCGAACGTAGCTCGGGTCGAGCAGCTGCTTGGGGATTTCTGGGGCCACAGCAGCCAGATCGCGACGATAGGCGGCCACCAGTGGTAGCTCGGTCATCTCCGGAGACGGGACGACTTCGGAGTTGTACAGATCGTGGCTGTAGATCCGAGCATCTTTGACTTCAGCGTCGGTGAGCAACTCCAGAAGCGCCTCGCTGCCGACAAATGACACATTCCCAATCGGTCCGGCAAAGCCGTTTCTGCGAAGGTCGCGCACCATGGCCGCGCAGGCCTGATAGGCACCAACGGCTACGACCGCGTCGAAGCTCGCCTCACCCAGCGCACGTACCTGGGGCGCCATCGACGTCGCATAAGCGGCACCGCGCGGGTAGTTAGCCTCAGCGACGACTCGCAAACCATGCGGTTTGAGTGCGCGGATGACGCCGTCATAGCCACTTCGGCCATACGAATCGTTTTGGTAGAAGACGGCAACTTGACGCTTGCCGAGGTCGACGAACAGGTTGACCAACGCCGCCGTTTCGTCGCGATAGGAGGCGCGCACATTGACCACGGTGTTGAGGTAAGGCTCCTCACGAACCATCTGTGCACCCGTAAACGGTGCGAACATCAACATCGGCAGGCTGCGATATTTCAATAGCAGCGGTAGGACTTTTACGGTGGTGGGGGTGCCAACGTTACCGAACAGTGCAAAGACTTGGTCGCGTTCCACGAGCGTAAGGGTATTAGACACAGCTTGGGCCGGCTCGTACCCATCGTCGTAGGCGATGAGGCGGATCTTGCGGCCATGGATTCCACCCGCCTGATTGGCGGTTTGGAAGGCGGCTTGAGCGCCGCGAAACAGCTCTGAGCCGAGCCCGGCCGAGCGACCCGTAAAGGCCGAGGTCATGCCCAACGTGATGGTGTCGGCGTTGACGCCTTGGGCAGCCGAAGCCGGGGCTGGGAAAATGCCTATGATAAGGCAAAGCAAGGTTGCCTGATGCATGTGGCTTTGCCCGAGGCACAGGTGGGTCATTGTGGGTCCTCTGACTCTTGCCGGATGTTGAAGCTGCGCAATTCGTCGTTCAGCGTGACCACGCGCTCGGCGAGGGTTTGGAACACGGCCTTCAGAGCGAGCACCGACTCGCGGTTGTTCTCAACCGTACCGTTGAGTTGCTCCGTCACGGCAAACAAGGCCCCCGAGCTCTCCCCCTGCTCCTGCATCGCCGCGGCGATGGCTGCCGACGCCTCCGAGATATTTGCGAGGTCACGGTTAATGGCTCCGGCCGCGTCGTGTTGTTCACGGGTTGAGTGTTTGGCGTGGTCGGCAGAACGCTGGATCGAGGTTGCCATGTCGAAGATGCGTTGGGCGCTGGCCGCCTGTTTTTGTCCAGCTCGCATGATGTTAGCGACCAAGAGAGCGAGCCCTTCAGTGGTGCGCGTCACACGTTCGGCGGTGGCGGCCTGCTCTGTGGTGGCGCGAGCCATACCTTGGACGCGGCCTGCGACCTGGTTCGAATTGGAAACGATCCGCTCAAGAGCATGACCAGTTTCTTCGGCGAGTAGGACACCCGAATCTACCTTGGTTTTCGATACCCGAACCGCATTCTCGGTGCGCGTGACTTCTTGGCGGATGCCTTCGATCACCTCGCCGATTCGTTGGGTCTGCGCGTTGGTCCGGTCCGCCAGTTCTTTCATTTCCGTGGCCACAACGCCAAAGCCTTTGCCTTGAGCCCCGGCTTGGGATGCGATGATGGCCGCGTTGAGCGCCAAGAGGTTGGTTTTTCCGGTGATCTCGGTGATGAACTTGAGGATGCCGTCGATCTCTTCAATTCGTTGATTTAGCGTGGCCGTCAGGCGCGACACTTGCTCGGAACTTTCGCGGATAGCGCGCAGGCCGCCGATGGTTTCGTGTGAGGTGGCGAGCCCCTGCTCTGCGAGTTGGTGCATCAGCGTGGCTTCGGTGACGGTGTTTTCCGCCGTCATGCGTACATGCGTTGCCGAGGTGCCCATCTCGGACATTGCGCTGGCAGTTTCGTCGGACCCTTGGGAGACACGTGCCAGGTTGCGGTGGATCTCGTCGATGGCCGATGTTAACTCCGCCAAGGCCTGGCCAGCCTCCTCTACCGAACGGAACAACAAGTCGGTTTGTTCGGAGACTGCGTGCGCCGAGGCGCCCAGCTGCATTGTTGCGGCAGCACTGGTGCCAATAAGTCGATCCAGGTCGAGGGTGTTGGTGGTGACTCGTGTCGCCATTTCATTGGTGCGACTGGCAGCTTGGCTGGTGGCGCTTGCGACCTTCGCCTGGCGGTCGATGACTTCGACAATTTTTTCATACAACGCTGTGACCTGGCTATTGCTGGCCTGGATGTTGCCGTAGGCTTGCCGGATGCGCGCGATCATGATCGCCAGCCTCGCTCGGGCCGAATCAACCTCTTGCCCTAGGTCGCCTAGTTCATCGTTGCTTAGCGCGCCGACGGTTTGAGTCAGGTCGCCTGTCCCAGTCTTGCGCAGCACCGCCAGAACGCGGTGCAAGGGTCGGAGCAAGATACGTACGGCCACGGCTAGCAGCAGGATGGCGATGAACACTGCAACCACAAACTGCAGCAGCAGGCTCACCGTGGCGCTCTTGAGTTCAGCCTCCAGTTGTTTGGTGGACATGCCCACGTGCACAGTTCCAAGCGTGCCAAACAGGACGGGTGCGGCTACCTCAAGGTGCTCGCCTAACTCCGGGGGGGTCAGGGTTGTGAACGCAATCTCTTTGTCTGGGCTTTTCGATTGCCGATGGGCCACTGCAGCGGGCGGACGAATTGCAAAGGTATGAGCAATGAGCTCGTTGGTGTTGTCTGTGACGTAGAGATAGCCGACGTCGTCGACATCTCGGAAACCGTCCAGCAGGGCTTGCAGCGATTCTACGTTGCCGCTGACCAGCCGCTCCTCGGAACTTGAGGCCAAGGCTTTGGCGATGGCCTCGCCCTTGCTGCGCAGTTGGTTGTGGAGGTTAGCACCAAGACGCCAGCGCGTTTGCGGGATCGAAAAGGCCGCCAGCAGGATGAAGGGAATCGCCACGACGATCGTGATTTTGCGAGCGATCGGGATTCGCAGCGTTCGTTTTGGTTCTACGACCATCGGACAGCGTTGCCCCTTTGCGCGGTTTGGGCCTTGTGGGTGTGGGTCATCCTAAAGAGTAGGTGTAGGCAGAGCAAGCCGTGTGCCTGGCCGAGGCTGCAATCCGTCTGAGGTTCGGTGCGTATGTCTTTCTTCGGGAAAGCGCACGCCACCCCTAGACATCTGGAGAGCGGACGCGCATTGTTCGCGCCATTTTTGGGGAGAGAAGTGATGATCTATGCGGCGTGACGACCTCCGAACCCTTGCCATCATTGCACACGTTGACCACGGCAAAACCACGCTCGTGGACGCGCTGTTCAAGCAGGGCGGCCTGTTCCGTGACAACCAAGTCATGGTTGAGCGGATGATGGACTCCAACGACCAGGAGCGTGAGCGCGGCATCACCATCCTGGCGAAGTGCACCTCGGTGCGGTTCGGCGATGTGACGTTGCAGATTGTTGACACTCCTGGACATGCCGATTTCGGCGGCGAAGTGGAACGCACGCTGCGAATGGTCGACGGTGTGTTGTTGTTGGTGGACGCAGCCGAAGGCTGTTTACCGCAGACGCGCTTCGTGCTGCGCAAGTCACTGGAGCTCGGCCTGCCTGCGGTCGTCGCGATCAACAAAATCGATCGCTCGGATGCTCGGGCTCCGGCGGTGCTTAACGAAATCTACGATTTGTTTATTGACCTCGGTGCCGACGAACAACAGCTTGAGTTTCCTGTGTTGTATACGGTGGCGCGCGCTGGCACGGCGACGACCGACCTGAACGTGCCGGGCACCGACCTGCGACCCTTGGTCGACGCTGTTATCAAGACATTGCCGCCTGTACGCGACCGCTCGGATGAGCCGTTTATGATGCAGGTGAACCAACTGTCTTATGATGATTATGTGGGACGTTTGGTTGTTGGGCGAGTGCAGACCGGCCGCGTCAAACAGAACCAGATGGTGCAGGTCCTCGCAGGCGATAAACCGTACGATGCCCGCGTTACCGGCGTCTATATGTTCCAAGGCGTCAAGCGTTTGCCTCTCGCAGAGGGCCGTTCGGGCGACATCGTCGCAATCTCCGGATTGGATCGGATCGCCATCAGCGACGTCGTGCGCGATCCGTTGGCCACCGCAACGCCGGTTCCGATCAAGGTTGATGAACCTACCGTTGCGATGGTGTTTCGCGTGAGCGACGGACCGTTGGCGGGGCGCAGCGGCGGTATTTACCTGACGAGCCGACATATTCGTGAGCGCCTATTCAAGGAGTCGTACGCCAACCCTGCCGTGAGCGTAGAGGCCGGTGAGACCCCCGACCAATTTCGCGTCTTGGGGCGTGGTGAGCTGCAGCTTGCCGTTCTCATTGAAACGATGCGTCGCGAGGGGTTTGAGCTTTGTGTCTGCAACCCCGAGGTCGTGACGCGTGAGGGCCCGAACGGCAAGGAGGAGCCTATCGAACGGTTGTCCATTGACGTCGCGCTCGATCAAATGGGCGCGGTCAGTGAGCTGTTAGGGCCGCGCAAGGCTCGCATGGTGGACCAACGGTTGGAAGGGTCGCGAGTGCGGCTTGAGTACATCATTCCAACACGTGGTTTGTTCGGTTTGCGCAGCCAGCTGCTGACAGCCACACGCGGCACGGCGATTGCACACAGCGTCTTCGAGGGCTGGATGCCTTGGAACGGCGCGATCCCCAAGCGCACGTTGGGGGCGCTCGTGTCCGATCGAGCGGGCATTGCGACTCCGTATGCCATCTTCCACCTGCAGCCGCGCGGCCCGATGTTCATTGGCGCCGGGACTCAAGTGTACGAAGGCATGGTGATCGGCGAACACTGTCGGGACAACGACCTGAATGTGAACATCTGCCGCGAAAAGAAGCTCACCAATATTCGCGCAGCGGGACGTGACGAGAACGTCATCCTGACGCCGCCACGGGCGATGCCGTTGGAACGGTGCCTTGAGTGGATTCGCGACGACGAAATGGTGGAGGTCACGCCCCAAGCGTTGCGGTTGCGTAAGCGCACGTTGGCAGCCAATCGTCGTGATACCATTCAAAACCGCGGCGAGGACGACTAACCGCAACGGATCTGCAAAGGCTCGGCAATGCCGCGGCTAGCTTGATCGCGCCATGTTTGACGCAGGACGGCAGTGCTGTGCGCAAGTCACGCTTGCTTGATCAGATGGGCGTTGCTATTTTGCAGCTCTCGGCAGCGGCACCGTCACAGGGACGGGCCTTTTAGGCGCGGGAAGATTCTCCCACGAGACCGGTGACGAGATGAGATGGGTGCCGCGCGGACGGCACACGACAGGAGCTTGGAACGTGAGTAAGAAACTGTTTGTGGGTGGGTTGAACTTCCAGACGACGGATGACGAGTTGCGCGAAGGCTTTGCACGGTTCGGCGAAATCACCGAAGCCAAGGTGATTACCGACCGTGAAACTGGCCGCTCGCGTGGTTTCGGCTTCGTGACCTACACGGCAGAAGATGCCGCTCAAAAGGCCATGGCCGAAATGAATGGCACCGACTTTGGTGGCCGCACCATCAAGGTCGACCAAGCTGAAGAGAACAAGGGTCGCGGCGGTGGTGGCTTTGGC
>JAKLEG010000348.1 GCA_022703175.1 Myxococcota bacterium
GGCGGGAAGTTGGTCGGGCACTTGCCGACTCAGAGCGCGCCGCGCCGTACTGGCCCTCTGGGAGAATCACATCTACGGAGGCCCGCCAGGAGAAAACATCGTGCTGGAAAAACTTCTCAAGCTGGAGGGCGTGGGTCTGTTCGCCAATCCGCTTGCCAAGGCAGTCGAGTTCAAGCAGGCGACACTCATCTACGCCGACAACGGGCGCGGCAAGTCGACCTTGTCGGCCGTGATGCGCGCCTGTGCCTCGGCCGACAGCCAAGCCATGGCCGCCCGGGAGACCATCGGCGGCACCGGCGCAACGCGCGCCCAGCTTCGCTTCAAGTTGCCAACGGGCGCAACAAATATCACCTTCGATGCGGGCGCGTGGGACGCGGCAATGCCAAGCCTCCTGGTGTTCGACCAAGCGTTCATAGAGCGCAACGTGTTCGCTGGAGGCGAGGTCCATGCGGACCATCATCAGTCGTTGCTGGACTTCGCGCTCGGCACGGCGGCGGTGGCGAAGAAGAAGGAGGTCGACGACGCATCCGAAGCGATGACGGTGGCGACCAAGGCTCGCAGCGCAGCGGAGGGCAAACTACAGGGTTACCGCGGCACAATGACCGTGGCGACGTTCCTCGCGCTGCCAGAGGAGCCGCAGGCCGACGAGAAGATCGCCGACTACGAGTCGCGTATCGCGAACGCCAACTCGGCGGCTACGCTCAGTCAACGGGCCGCTCTGAAGGCCCTCACGCTCCCGAAGGTCGAGTTCGACGAGTTCGAGACTGTTCTCAAGAGTTCTTTCAAGCAGATGCACGAGAACGCCGGTGCACTGGTCAAGGCTCACGTTGACGGTCACGGCGGGTCGGACTCACAACGCTGGATTGGCGAAGGTCTGCGGTTCCTCAAGAACGACAGCTGCCCATTCTGCGGACAGGCGACAAAGGGCATAGAGCTCATCGATGCGTACGCCACGTTCTTCAATGAACAGTACAACGCGCACAACAGCCGCATCCAGGCACTCCCGGACATGGCGAGGCGCTCGTTGAGCGACGGAACCATCGACTCCTGGGCCACCGAGTCCCAAGCCAATGCCGACCGCGCGCAGGCGTGGGTGGAGCAATTGCATCTCGACTGCCCCACGCTCGATAGCGCAGCGCTGAAGGCCCTCGCCAAGCAGATTCGGGCTTGCCTCGAGGGAGCCGCGGAAGCGAAGGCGAAGCAGCCGCTGGAGCCTGTGGGCACTGCTCTTCTCGAGCCGGCCATAGAGGCGCGCGACGCCATCCTGAAGCTGCTCGGGGACTACAACGCTTCCGTCGAGACGGCCAACACGAAGATTGCTGAATTCAAGAAGACGCTACAAGCAGAGAACAAGACCCTGCTCGAGGCAAGCCTTGCCCGGGTACGGGCGCAGAAGGCCCGGCACAGCGTAGACGTGGTAGCCATCGTCAACGAGCGCACGCAAGCTGACGAAGAACGCGATAAGCAGGAGAAGGCCAAGACGACAGCGCGAGAGGAGCTCGACAAGCTGATGTCGACGATGCTGACGGAGTACGAGGGCGACATCAACAAGTGGCTGACTCATCTGCGAACGCCGTTCAAGGTGAGCAAGATGAACTACAGCTACGTGGGCGGACCGACACCGCGCACGGAGTACGGCGTGCTGGTGCGAGAAAAGCACGTCGCTGCCGGCAAGGCTGCCGCCAACGCACCCTCGTTTAGCACCGTGCTCTCTGACGGGGACAAGCGCAGCCTAGCGCTCGCATTCTTCCTCGCCAAGGCGCTGAATGCGAAGAGCTGCGCAGGCAACATCGTGGTCCTGGATGACGTTTTCGCTTCCTTTGACAGCAATCGTCGTTCTCAGACCATCGCTGCGCTTTGCGACGTGGCAAAGAAGTGCGCCCAGGTAATCGTTCTCGCTCACGACGCGTACTTCCTCTATGAGCTTGAGAAGGTGATGGCAGAGGAGAAGGTACCGGAGGTCTTGCCGATGCAGATCCGCCGAGTGGGCGAGTTCTCTGAGCTTGCGCCGGCCGACTTCTCGATGATGTGCGAGTCCGACTACTACAAGCGATACCGGACGACCTGGAGTTACCTCTCCGGCGCTGCACCCGACGACCTCCTGCCCGTGGCGCAGGCTCTCCGGGTCCTGGTCGAGGGCAACCTGCACCGGCGCTTTCCGGGGCTCATCAGCGAGGGCGTGACGATGGGTGTCATCATCGGTCTCATTGAGAGCGCACCGCCCGGCAACCCGCTCGAACAGCTCAAGCCGCAGGTTAAGGACCTGCGGTCCTTTAACGAGTTCGCTAGCCTTTTCCACCATGACACCCAGGGCAAGATCCCACGCACAAGCGTGACCGACGGCGAACTGCATCCTTTCGCGAAGCAGGCGATGGCATTCGTGCACCTTGGCACGATGAGCTAACCGCTCAGGAATTGCCGACGCCTTCTCAGACACTTATCGCATTTCGCGGAACATCCCACTTGGTACGCCGGGGCGATCCGCTCTCTCAAGCGTTTGGGCCGATCAATGCCTCGCATCTCTCAACTTGAGCCTTGGCTCAAGCGCAAAGCTCCGCTCCAAGGGTTCATCAATCTCAGCGGAAATCCACCCAAGAGCGAGTGGGGCGGCTTCTTGGCACTTGATGTGGTCCACCCTGTGCACGAGACAGTTGGTCTACCCGCTGAGTCTCTGGAATCGGCGTGGAAAGCAATTCATGGCTACGTTTCTTCAGCGTGTCGTCTGATCCGAAGCCGCAACCCGGGTTGGTTGGACGGGGAGGAGGCGGAGGAGATTCTGACCAAGCTCGGGTCACCCCCGCAGTTGTGCTATCCGGTCTACATACTTGCGGTTTTCAAGGGCAGTGAGAAGCGTGTCGTATATGTGGGCAAGACTTCAACCGATAGAGGCCGCTTCAGGGGTGGGCATGCCGCGCTCACCAAGCTGCATAACCCTCTGTATGACGGGTATGCCAAGCGCATTTACCTCGGTGCGGTGGTTCTGTTAGGTACCGATGGAGAGTACCAGCCATTGGAGTGGGTCAAGCCTCTGCTTGCCGCAAAGCAGATCCTGTCCAGTATTGAAGCCCAGCTGATCTTTGATTTAAAGCCCGAGCTAAACACGGTTCACAAGAACCGATACAACGTTACTTGGCCCGTCCAGTTGCACGTACAGAACTTCGCTGATGACTCGAAGTTCCTGGATGACTATATGTGCTATCCATAGCATTCCGACCGGCAATGGCTGAACGACCTGTCCCGAGCAACGCAGTCATTCAAGCCAAGAATCTGAGTGACTGCGACCAGTCTTGAGTTGCCTCCAGGTCAAGCTCGGCAGCGGTTGCGGTCGGTAGCGCCCAGCCCGTGCACAACCTGTTTAGGCCAGAACCGAGCAATCGCGAGCAGACCGGGCACTGGGTCAATTCGACAGATTCAATTGTCGAGTTGACGGTCTCCGCTTCGTTGTAGATGATCCCCTGCCCTTCGCGGAGCATTGAGACGAGCCGCTCCTGCGGAGCCAACTGCGTCAAACTCGGGAGCCCCATGATGAAGGCAACGAACATCTCCGCTCGTCGATCGGCATTGGGCCTCGCGGCGGTACTCGCGGCAGGCTTTCTCGCCGTCCATTCATCGGCAATCGCCTGCTCGCGCATCCTCTGGAACGACAACGGCTTGGCGGTCGTTGTCGGCCGCACCATGGACTGGCCGGAGTCCACGATGCCCGTGCTAACCGTGCTGCCGCGCGGAATGAAGCGCGACGGCGGCCGCGCCGGTGGGGAGGTGGTCGTGAAGGACAACCCGGCGCGCTGGACGTCGAAGTACGGAAGCATCGTCACCACGGTGTACGGGATCGGTACCGCCGACGGATTCAACGAGCGTGGCCTCGGCGTGCACATGCTCTACCTCAGCGCGACCGACTTCGGCCCGCGCGACCCGTCGAAGCCCGGCGTGCAGGCAGGGCTGTGGTCGCAGTTCCTGCTCGACAACGCGGCGACCGTCAAGGAAGCGCTCGCGGCGCTCGAAACGGTTCAGGTCGTGATGGTGGAAACCAATGGTCACAAGGCCACCGTCCACCTTGCGATCGAGGACGCCACCGGAGACTCCGCGATCATCGAGTTCGTCAACGGCAAGCGGGTCGTGCATCACGGTCGCGACTACCGGATCATGACCAATGACCCGACCTACGACGAGCAACTCGCGCTGCTCAAGAAGATGGATTTCTCCAAGCCGAGCAGCGACACGCCGCTGCCCGGCAACGTCAAGGCAACCGACCGCTTCCAGCGCGCTGCCTACTATTCGTCGATGCTGCCGAAGCCCAAGAGCGAGCGCGAGGCGGTGGCGTCGGTGCTCGCGATCGCGCGCAACGTGTCGGTGCCGTTCGGCGCGCCCTACAAGGGCTTCGGCATCTACAACACCGAATACCGCACCGCGATGAACCTCACGAACAAGCGCTACTTCTTCGAACTGACGACCTCCCCCAACGTGATCTGGGCGGACCTCAGCAAGTTCAATCTCTCGCCCGGGTCCCCCGTGATGGTGCTCGATCCCGACAACATCGCCCTGTCCGGCGACGTCAGCGGAAAGTTCCGGAAGGCGGCGAAGGCGCCATTCTGAGATTGCCAAGGGCGCCAGTAGCGGATGACGCGCGCGCCGGCAGAAGTGCTGCCGGCGCAGAGCAAATCGCTTCGAGACCGAGGGCCCGCTTCCGGGCGGAATGAATGCCTGCTCGGGGTCGCGACCGGCTTTGCAGGTGATCAGCCCAACGGTTCTCACCCAGTCTTCAGCTGCCTCCGGTTCAAGCTCAGCAGCGGTTGCGGTCAGTCGCTTCCAGCGCGTGACCGGCCAATCTCGGCCAGAAGCGAACGAATTCGCCGCGAGAGCCGCGCGAAGATGACGCAGGTCTACCCAACGCACGATGACACCTCCGGCTCGCCAAGCGTCCTCGTGCGTAAAGACGCTGACTGGCCACGCATCGGAGGTCAGGAACTGCAGGACATGCTGACGATCGAATCTGCGTCTCTCGAAGATGCTCCCACCATGTTGGACATCCAGCGTCGCGCCTTCGCCGAAGAGGGTCGCCGCGTTGGCAGCCTTGAAGATGGGCAGCAGATCCCGCCGCTCGCGGAGTCCCTCGAGTCGATCATCGAACACATCCAAACTCAGACCGCGCTCGTTGCAAGGGACGACGAGAGAATCGTTGGCGCGGTTCGGGGCATCGTCACCGATCAGGCGTGCGTCATCCGCGGTTTGGTCGTCGATATCGGCTACCAAGGCCGCGGCGTTGGCTCCGCACTCCTTCAAGCGCTGGAGCGGAAACTGGCCCAAGTGAGCCGATTCGACCTGACCACCAACATGCTGATGGAGAACAACGTGACCTTCTACGAAAGGCACGGCTATCGCCTCGCAGAGGTGACGCATCATTCCCCAAAGCGAATCCCACTCGCCCAGATGACCAAGAGAGTTGCGCCGGCTATTTCTGGTGCGTGACCCCGCGGCGGGGCCATTGGAGGAGGGAACGGGAGCGAAGCGCGCTTACGGCCACCTGCTGACACTTAGGGCTCGTGCTCGCAGAACCGATACAGACTGCGCGCGGTCGGTTGGGGGACGCTGATCGGCAGAACGCCTTCGACCCCAAAGGGGAATTGGCCGGACCGCGAAAACGGCAGGACAACGTTGGGAGTTACCGGATCATTGAGACGCTATGTCTTTCGGTTCGTAAAATACTGGATCGTGTGTTTGATTATTCCAATGGCAAACACCGTCAACCCTGCGAAAATCCCAATTACAAACAACAGCCCCAAGCCAATCGGATTCCCGTCACGGGGCCCAAAGATAATATAGAGCTGGAGCGGGATATATCCGAGTCCAGCAATAATCAGGGCGACTATCAGAAACTTTGATAATGACCAACTGGCATTCGTGCCAGCTTTGTAATCGCCCACGTTTACTTGCTCCAAAAATAGGCTGCTTGTTAGAGCTGAACTTTGGGTACTTCCTCGGCTCACATCGAAACAATCGATGGCGCGACGAGGAGATGTCGCAGGACAGAGTCGCATGTGAACAACGGCAATTGGCACCCTCGTTGCGATTACATGGTTCGCCCGAGAGAAGTTCTGGCAGATAAGAGTGAATTATCACCGATCAAAATTGCAGTTGACAAGTGAAGCGTAAACCATGCTGCAGCGATCCATCGCCGAGTAAAGACCCGCTGGAAACGGAACTTGGCGACGAAACCATATTGCCGACCGCGTGAGCTCGGCGCCAGACGATTCGACGGTTAATCGAGTTCTGCCGTTCCATCGCCCAGGTCGGGACGGCGGGATCTTAGTAACGTCTGATCCCCGTCGGCTCGGAGACTTCGAGGGCATCGTCGACCTCGATGCCCAAGTACCTCACC
>JAKLEG010000349.1 GCA_022703175.1 Myxococcota bacterium
AAGGCCACCGACCATCGCGGCCCTTCCCGAAGCGCCTTGCCTTGCACGCCATCGGCAAAGCGAACGGCCTGGACAGCGTGGTCAGGGTCGGTGAGCACGACGTCGCAGGCACGCGCGCCACCATCATTAACAACCAGCCCGACCCCAGTGACTGGCGGCACCGGCTCGTCGTTCCCCTTCTTGTCCTTGCCACAGGCCGCAGCCATAGCTCCCACGCAAAGCACCATCGCTACATAGCTCACGCACATCTTCATAACGTATCGACCTTCCTGCACCCCTAGGGCGCGGTCAGCATCAGTTGTTTTGTCTCTCAAACATCGCCCACAATCAGGTTGCCGCGCTGCGCGCATCAACCTAGTTGTAATGGGTCATGTCATACGGCATCGACAGCGGCGCCATGATTTGGTGCACCGTGTTGGAGTTTAGCCGGTGATATTGCAAGGCGCCGTTCGGGGTAACAACATAGCCCGAGACCTTGTCGGCGTTGTCGGCCCGGAAATCAGCATCGGAGAACTCATCGTTGGCGTAGCGAGCATCATAGGCTCCGTGCGAGTGGATGGAGGCCACATCCCGCTTGCTGGTTTTGTTAATGTTCACGCCGTCCAACGAACCACCTGCGACGTTGTGGATCTTGAAATAACTCCCCGACTTGCCTTTGACCTTCTTGATGAAGGCGCCGGTTTCGCGGTTGTACTTGATGGACAGCTTGTTCATCTTCTCGCCAAACGCCTTGGCTGCGGCTTCCTTGCTGTCGAACTTCTTGAACTTAAATTGCAGGTTGGCGGCAAAGACGCGCAGCTTGAAGCCCAGCGTGGTCTTGAAGGCATACGGTTTGACGCCTTCGAGGCCGGTGACGTCGATAATGTTGAGAACGTTGTTGGAGACGTAGGCGTAGCCCACAATCGACTCGGTCGACTCGCCGAGCTTGCCGCTCGTTACCACCGAGAAGCTTGGGTCGACGCTCGCCCAGCGCATAATGCTCGGATCGAGGTAGCGATGGTCATAGTGCAGAAGCCCGGAATCGCTATCGAGCTCTTGCCCTGTGAAGCCGTAGGCCCCGATGCCACCGTCATCATCTAAGCGCATCTCGCCCTGCGGATAGTAAGCCATCTGCCCCAGCACATGGGCCTCGCCGTCGGTGGCAAGCGTGGTGCTCTGCAGATGGTCGTGATGCAGGTGCACCACCTCGCCGCGCGCCTCGATCAGGTTGCGACGTACACTTGACATCAGCAGCTGTGCTGGCGCCGACAGACTCCCGGACACCGACAGGATGCCGTTCTGCCCAGCGTACGCGAGCCAGGCATCGCCCACGCTGATCTCCCCATCAGGCGCCGCCGTCGCGACATTGCCCGTAAGCGTGGCCGGTGCCACGTCTGACAACACCTGCGCCGCGAGGGTCGTCGATTCCAGTCGCGCCACACGCACGCCGCCCACCCGCAAGAAGGCAGCGCTGATGCCATCGCGAATCTCAAAGTCCTTCTCAGGAGCGATGGTAAGGCTATCGCCCTCTTGCCGCAGCACGCGCTGTTGCAGCGGCCCGTAGACGTTGCGGCTGGTGACGACCCCGGCGCCAGTGACGGTATTTAGCCGACCAAAGTCATCCCAGTCGAAGCCCAGCGTCCCCTGGGACACCAAGTTGCCAGCGGTGTCATACGCCAAGGCCAAAGCGCCAGCGCTGGTGGCCGCATTCGGGTGCGCCGCGTTGTAGGTATAGGTGCCGATGTTGGCGCGGCTGGCCGTGCCCAGGCTCGACACGAGGTTGGTGACGTTGTCGATGTCGTCATAATCGAAGGTCACAACTTCCGCCGCGGGCGTGCCTACGGACAACGACGCCTGGCGCAACCGGTAGGCCGCATCGTAGGTAAACTCCGCAGCAGCGCTTGGCAGCCCCATCGCTGGCGCGACTTCGGCAATCGCCGTCACGTTACCCATGCGGTCGCGGGTATAACCGAATGCCTGCAACGTCGCGGTGGTGGTGGCCGTGCTCAACGAGGAGAGCCGACGACGCACATCGTAGCTACGCGTGACCGTGACGCCGTTGTGGTGGCGAATGTGCGCCGGATCATTTTGTGGTGTGAAATCAATGCCGTCGATGATACCCGCCACAGCCGTGAGCCGCGCCAAGCCGTCGAAGCTGCTGGCAAACTCGCGACCATCCGGGAAGGTACGCGACACCTGCCGATCGGCGTTGTCGTACCCATAGGCAAACGAGAACGGCACCCCGCTGAAGCTCTGCTCAATGAGCGTGGGCCGCCCCCGCACGTCGTAGCTGTGGCGTGCCAAACCGCGCTGGTCGCTGTCGGCGGTGGGTGCCAGCGCCATGCCAAATTGTTCAAGACCTGCGAGCGGATAGTCCACGGCCACCAGGCGTCCGGCGGCATTCTCGCACTCACTGCTCGCGCACCAATCGCTCTTGTCGAAGTCCCAGGTGACCAACGTGCCGGCGCGATCGTCATCCACCCAACGCTCGATTAAGCGGTCGGCCGCGTCGTAGGTGCTGCGCACGGTCACACCCCGGGCATCGGTACGGGCGATGACGTTGTCGGCGGCGTCATGCTCGTAGGTGCAAAGCCCGCTGTTCGGATCGGTGACCTCTATCGCGCGGCCTGCCAGATCGAACACCTGGGTCTTCACGTTGCCCAGCGCGTCCACCACGCTCGCGAGGTTGCCGTGCTCGTCGTAGCGAGCCACGGTCACCGCTGGGTTGCCGCCGTCTTCCAAGAAGCGCTCCACGCGCACCATGCGACCCAAACCATCGTTCACCGTCAGCGTGGGCGTATTGGCGTGCGTGCTGGTCGTGTCATTGTCGAGGGCGTCGTAAACCAACTTCGACAGCGGGCCGTACACAGTTTCAACCACCGACGCAGCGCCGTACAGCGTGGCATCGGGTGCGGTTGCATGGCGCGGACGATTGAGCGCGTCGTAGATGGTTTCGTCGTACAAGACGCCATTGGGCGGCGTGGTTTCGCAGGCCGAGCTGGTGGAGGTGTAAGGTTGGTAAGCGCGCACCACCGCACCCCGCTTATTGCGCATCACAAAGCCATTCACCTGGTAGGTGTTGGCATCTACTTGCGTGCGCTCTTGCACCTTGCGGCCGCGGCCGTCGAAACAGAGGATGGAGGTGAGATCGAGCGCCCCGCCCACCTGCGAGCGCATGCGCACCACGACCCGGCTCGTGGGGTTGCCCAGCTGGTAGTTGTAGGTTTGCGTGGGACTCAGGTCGGTGTCGCCGCCCGGTTTCACGACCGCGCTCAGGCGCCCGAAGGCGTCGTAGCCGAAGCGCTGCACCTGCCGGGAGGTTTGCTCGGTGTCCCCCACCACCACGACGTAGTCCGAGGCCTCGCTTACTGCATTCCAAACCGGGTCGTAGCTGTAGATCTTGCGCAGTCGATAGGGGGCGCCAGCGCGGTCGGTGAGCGTCACTTCACGCTGCACCAGGTTCAACCCGGCGCTATCGAAGGTGGACAAGTCACGGTTGGCGGTGTCCGCCAAAGCGCCATCGGGGTCGATGCTCTCCACCACGTTGCCATGGGCGTCGAAACGTTGCCGTGTGCGTTCAATAAGTTGGCCGCTGGTGTTTACCCGCTCAGTCACGCGGCTGACATCACCTTTTGTCAATTGCCCCAACGCCAACCCGACAAACGCCTCACCGTCATAATAGGTAAGTGTTTCTGAATAGTTAGAGCTACCCGCGGCACCGTAGGTACGCTCCCGGTAGAGGCGATTCAAAAGCCAATGACCCGACGTGGCCGTGGGGGGCACGAAGCTGCGCTCGGTGTAGGCCTCATCTCCCAGACAGGTCGCCCCGCAAGGTTCGCCGTAGGCGCCATCGCTCGGGCAAGCCCCGCAGGCGCCGCCGCCAATCGCTACCACGCCCAAGTTCACTTCCGACGCCATGTTGCCATAGCCGTCGTAGCCAAACTCGCTGCGCAACGTCACCCACTGACTGGCTTCGCTGCGTTCCTGTTGGACGGTTTGTTCGGCCACGCGACAGACGTAACGCACCGCGTAGGCCAAACCGCTCGCCGGCACATCGGCCAGATCGCAATCTTCATAGTCCGTGGTGATGACGTTCAGCGGCTCTCCACCGCTGGATGCCTCAGTCGACAGCAGCAACCCTTGGCGATAGCTGTCGTCGATACCCAAGTCGTAATGCTCGACGAATAACCCCCCTTCCTGAAAGTCGTCTTGTTCCAAGACGTGCTCAACGCGGCTGTAACCACGGAACTGCTTCTCGATGCCGTCGTAATAGGCCTCGTGGTACAGGTAGTTGTCCACCTCGTGCACACCCGTCAGGTCGTCCCAACTGTCGGTGCGCTTGACGACCACCATCGCGTGCGGGAGCTTGTAGCTCCACGGCGCCAAGTCAGCCGCGTCCCGCGCCGCCTCTTCGACCGAGGTCGAGTAAGAAACCTCGGTGAGCATGCCGAGGCCATTGGAGATCCGGGTGATGAGGTTGGGCCTGAGCGGAAACAACTCCAGGTAGGTCACCTGGCCGCTGCCGTTCACCCACACCACGTCGTCCGAACCGTTGGCGTTCATGTCGGCAAATAGCACCGTCACGCTGCCATCGCGCTCCGGCAAGTTGACGCCCCCCGCGGAGGTGATGATCGCCATGTCGGCAAAGCCTGCGCCGTTGCGGTTCAGCGCGTATTTCACCGCATTGCTCACCACGAGTACGATGTCAGACAAACCGTCGCCGTTGATGTCTTCGAGCTGCACCGCCGATTTGTCAGCGGCGTCGAAATCAAGCCCGGTGATGGACGTCGTGGGACCCCAGGTGCCGTTGCCGAGGTTCAGCTTGTAGGACACCGAACCGCCGCTGGCGCTCACCACCACGGGGTCGAGCAGTCCGTCACCGTTCATGTCGGCCAAATCCAGCTCGTCGGCGCTAAAGCTCCAGCCCAAATCGGCGGTAGGCACTTGGGTAAAGCCGGCCTCACCGTAGTTCTTATAGAGCACCGTTTGACCCACGGCCGCTTGTAGGATGTCGATCTTGCGGTCGTTGTCGAAATCCAAGAACCGCAGGCTCTGGCCATCGCCGGGGGTGTCGTTGGTGTCAAAGGCCAAATCCAGGTCGGGTACGGCCCCCACGGCCAACAGACTGTATTGTTCAGTCCAGTCACCCGCCCCCAGGTTCTTCAGTACCGAGGCGGTCTTGGTGTTCACGAGGTCGGTAAAGCCATCGCCATCCACGTCGAATGGTTGCACGCTGGGCGCCTGAAAGCTGTGGCCCCCCTGGGTGCCGACCGTGCTCAATACGGGGGCCGCAAAGTGCCGAGTACCATCGGCCAAGAACTCGTTCAAAAAGATGCGGTGCGCGCCAGCCTGCGACGAGTCGACAACGTCGGGGAGGGCATCGCCGTTGATATCCACGAGCGTGGCAGTGCGCGAAGCGATACTCACGCCCAAGCTGCCCATGCTAACGAGGTACGGCTCTTGGCCCGCACCCACACCAATGCCCAACGCTTGCGAGTACTCAAACCCAAACACCACCGGCAGCGGCGAATCATCGGCGCCGGTTTGCTCAACGCGCAACAGCCGGGTCAGGCCGCCCGACGCGGCATAGGTTTCATAGGCCAAAAGGTACGAATGAATGAGGGTGGTACCTGAATAGATGTAGATGCCTTCTAGGCGGTACTTGAGACGCTCATCGAACCCAGGCTTGGCATTCGACATTTCATCGTTGCGCGCGGCATAAGCCAGTTGCACGCCAAACCGGGCGGTGCCTGTGCTATCAAGGGCGTAGTCGATGGTAGACAACAGCGGTACGTTCCCAGCCTTGTCATCGTACGTGTAACGGATGAGATGGCCGTGCAGATCCACCATCTCGGTGAGGTAATAGCGGAACGTGCCCTTGCTGCCCGAAAGCCGAGCGGTGGGGACGATCACCCCTTCGCTGGTGGCGCCGAAATAGCCCACCCGACCATCGGGATACTCAGCGGTCCAATAGCCCTCGGCGCCGGTCGCAACCCCGTGCCAGGTGTAACGCACAAAGCCGCCCTCGTGCCGAGCGCGATAGACGGCCGGGTCGGCCGCGCTTACACGCACCAACTCCTCGGAGCCGTTGGCGGCAAACAGATCATCGGCATCATAATAAGGCACGCCTCGGGAGGTCATGCGTTCGATGCTCGGGGCATCAAAGCTCCAGCCAACGCCCACCACCGAGCTGCCGCTGCCAGAGCTGTAGCGCAACGACAACTCAGGCGTCATGCCGGCGTACCCTTGCGGCAAATCAACCGGCACGGCGTAGCTCATAAGCGCCATGTTGGAGTTGATACCGACGTTTTGCCCCACCCCTTCAAGCGACCCAGGGCCGTCGGGCAGGCTGACGCGATCACTCGAAACCCCGGTTTGCG
>JAKLEG010000035.1 GCA_022703175.1 Myxococcota bacterium
ATGGGTTCAGGTCACGCAGAGGGGTCAATGCTCCTGGGAAACTCCAGGTGCAGGGGGGTCAATGCTCGTGAGAAACTTTAGGCCAGAGGGGTCAAAGGTCGTGGGAATCGACACTAACAGGCCACGAAAAACCGGGAGGTTGAGTTTTTCGCGACAGACACTCACGCAGGCGGGGTCCAATTCGAGCCCATACACGGCGCTTGCAAAGCGTGCTTTTGCCTCATGCAGGAAGCCGCCCTTGCCACAGCCCATGTCGAGAATGCGCGTTTGTTGGTTCAACGGTACGACCCGAGCCAATGATCTAAGGCGTTTTGTCACCACGCTCTTCGTGATTTTCGATACCAGTAACGCTCTGAGCCCGCTCAGATGCTCAGCATCAGCTACCTCTAGTTGTGCGCAGATGACCGAGCCATCATAGAATTGCGCCATGCTTGCTGGCGTCGGTCGCGGGTTGATGTAGGCAAGGCCACAGTTACAACAACGGACGACCGGGAAGCGCAACGGCCGTCCGAACGCTGTCTTGTTCAGTACGAACAACGTCTCCTCTGCCGTACTTTTTTGACAGAGATTGCAGCAGACGCGTTCCAAATCTACGGGTGACATCGACAGCTTACTTTCATGGTGCCGTCCATGGCGTCGAAAATGCGCTCGTGCACCCCGACGTAGGTGTCATCGTCGCAACCAGCTGTGCGCCTGCAGGCACCGTGGCATCCACCTGCCAAGTGGCACCCACGCTACAAGCGGCTGAGCCCAACCACTGTTGCGGCTGCCCTGCCGACGCCGCAAAGAGCTCCAGTTGGCCCGCAGCAGGACATTCGCCGCCAATCCCCGCGGCCGTGCGATTCATGATCGTAGGTGGTACCGCAACGCCATCGCCGGTGGGGACGTAGCTTGCACCAGTGTCTGCAAATTGGTTGTGGGTCACCGCCACTGACGCGTTGGGGTTGCAATGAATCAGCAACGGCATTCGTTCTGCCACAACGTTGTCAGGGCCAATGTCCACCTGCGGGGCCGCAAACAGACTCTCCAGCACATCGATCTGGAACTGGCCGTCGCTAGCTGCTAGCAGCCTCCCGCCCGGTTCCTGCCCGAGCCAGTTCCCGGTCACTCGCAAGCGGTAGGTGGTGTCGTCGCCAGCGGCGGCGGTCAGGGAGAAGTTGGCAACGACGTTGTTGACGATCACGACCTGTCGGGCCCATGAAAAGACGCCATTGTCGGCCCCCATCACTGTTTGAGCCTGGGGGTCGTAGCCTAACCAATTGTTGAGGATCGTCACGGCGGCGTAGCTTTCGACGAGGCTTTGACTGCCGCTGATCACATTATGAGGTCCAACCGTAACAGTTCCCGCCATCACCAACGGCCGGTCTGCGGCGATCAGGCGCACCATCGCCATTTCTGTGTTTGCGCCCAGTCGTTGGGGCAGATGGCTGCCAATCAGTTCGAGTCCCAAAAGACGGCTGTTGTTGACCGTCAAGGCGCATCGCGAGGTACAGTCTGCGGGAATCGCTGAGAAATCCAAACGGACACCGGCGCCGCGCGCATCCAGGCAGATCTCGGGCACAACATCAGGCATGTCTCCGGCAACGACGGCAAGCGTAGTTGGCGTGGCAAGCGGAAAGCTTACGGTGTCAAAGCGAATGATTTCCCATCCCGCACGATTGCGCGCGATCCACAGTGCCTCGGCCAATGACAAAGAGGGGCCAGCTTCGCCCGGATCTGCCAAGGCAGGCCAGCCATTAACATCCACAGGCCCATCGACCCCCAAGTCCGTCGCTGTCACAACCAGGTCGGGGAACGGTGAAGGAGCGCAGGCGGGCAATTCCGGAAGCGTTGCTACGTACTCTCCCCATGACGATGTGGGGGTAGAGCTGCCATCGCCGTTGGAGTCTGAATCCTTGGTTTCAAACAACAACGCGCTACGCGCCACGCAGGCGGGTAATGCCAGCAACAACGCGGTCAGGAGCCTCGCTCGTGTCACACGAACACGTACCATCCAACTCACCGTCCATCCATACCCAGACGAGTCGTAGTGTGCGTAACCCCACGATCTGGCTCAGATGTCCGCTCAACTCTAGGAGGTCATCGCCCAGATGCCCATCCACCCGACCCTCTCAATAACCTGAGGCGTGAGCTGCTCGCGCCGCTTGAGGGAAAGGTCCTGGAAATCGGCGTTGGCACCGGTCTCACGCTGCCACACGACGCGGCAGGCGTGGAATTGAGCGGCATCGATCCAGACGCCGACAAGCTCGTCCGGGCGGCCCGACGACGTGGATCTCACATCGGCCCGCTGACCTTCGTGACGGGCGATGGCAATGCTCTGCCGTTCGCGGACGCGAGCTTCGACGCCGTTGTCATCTCGCTTGTGCTCTGCTCGGTTCCGGAGCCCCGTCGAACCCTGGCCGAGGTTTGGCGGGTACTAAAGCCGGGCGGAGAGCTGCGCGCCCTCGAACACGTTCGGGCGCCGAACGCGCTGCTGGCGGCCTCGCAGCGTGCGATTGCGCCCGCATGGAGACTCATTGCTGGCGGCTGTTGCCTCGACCGCGATACCGTGCACGACATCGTTGCGGCAGGGTTCACCGTGAGCGACCATCGCCCGCACGCAGCTGGAGTGTTTGTGCAGGTAGTCGCAAAGAAGGCCGGCCTACGGGGCCAAGACGCTATCAATCGAGTACTCGAAGGCCAGGTTGCACGCACCGTAGCGGAGCCGAAAGAACCCTAGCTCGCTGGGGTTCCAGGTCGCGCCCCAGCTGTTCTTGACGATCCAATAGCCTTCGGTGTCGTTCCAGCCCACAACCACAACGTCGTGGCCTCCAGTGAGAGACGGGCAGGAATAGACACCCGACGCATCCTTGGCCATGCCACCGGCCGACATTGATGCGACCACCGGCCCGACATTCTGGATCGTCAGTTTGGGCACGTTGCGATAGTTCTCGACGCGGGAGAAGCCGGAAATCGTCCACCGTCGGGAGTCAACATCGCTGCAACGTTCGTCGCACGAAACGCTTTCGTCATCTCTCCACGGGAAACACACCTCGTCTGGAACTCCGGTACTCTCTACATAGCCCAATGCCAAGCCCATTCCGCCGCATGAGACCAGATCTTGCTCGGCGAGGTTGATATCGAGATCAGGGTTGTCGTTCTGAATATTCCAGCGCGCCTCGATGGCCGAGAGGGCAGCAAACGCCATGCATGCCCCGATGTGTTGTTGGTTGGCCGCTGGCGTGGTCCAGTTGCCGCCCGCGTGGTTGCGCCAATCGAACGACGCCAAAACCTCGTTCGCCATGCAAACGCCATCATGGCAGGCACCATAGGAGCTGTCGAAAGCGCCATCTGTGAGGGTCGCATCGCACGGGTCGGCATTTGCGCAGGCACTGCAACCCCGATGAAAGGAGCCATCCTGGGTGCGACAGACGTGTCCGGTCGTAACACAGTCGAGCGTGCCCTCCGTATCGGCGCAGAAGCCCTCGTGCACAAACTCCTGTTGACCGTTGCGCAAGAAGGTCGCGTCACACGCTTGTCCACCGCGCTGACAACCGCGAACAACCGTCCCGTTGCAATTGTCGCGAAAGCAGTCACGCGCTACCGGGGGCATCAACACGCATTCGTCAACAGCACACAGGCCATACACGCCCTGGTCGCTGTCGGGATGGCACAAAAGCCCCTGCACGATGCTGTCACATCCACACCACGAGAACGTGCCGTTTCGCTCGATATCGACACGCGGCTCTGAGCACGCGGCGGCCTGGCAACTACCACCGCTGATGGTGCCGTAGCCGGGATCGAAGTTCCCGATGTACGTATCGTCGCACGGCGTTCCCTCGGTTTGGCATGCCGGTTGAGACTGGTGGTAGACCGTACCGTCGTTGAGACACAGGACGTCGCCACCCCCCATCGAGCTTGCGGCCTGGCACTGGCACATACCGCCCTCGAAGCACGTGCAGAGCCCCTCTTGTTCGTAGAACGAAGCGTCGACGCCGAGCATGGTTCGACAGGTCAAGCCGCTATGACCCTCGCAGGTTGTGAAGGCCTGCCGGTTGCTGTCGCCGGTAGAACAGGCATCCAGGTCGCAGTCGAGAACCATCGGGGTGCTCCAAGACGGCACAGCACACTCATGACCGACGCAATAACCATCGGCGACGCCGTCTGCGTTAGCGTCGCAGACGCAACCGTTGCAATTGTCATTGCAACCGACTCTCTCGAAACTCCCGTCGGGCGAGAAGTCGGCGTTAACGCGCTCTTCGTTGGGGTCGATACACAGCGCATAGCCCTCAGGTTCTTTGTATGTGCAGTGGGTTTGATTGAAACAGTCGTCGTCGTCGCCGCACAACGAACAACGGGATCCGGTACACATCGACGACAGGCACTCACCCCCATCGGTGCAGCTTGCGCCAGGGGCCAACGCACCGCGACACGCGCCATAACCCATGGCCGAATCGAACATGCAGTCCCGATGCTCTCCACACGTGCTCGCGTCTTCGCACATCGAGCAGACGCCCATGAGGCAGTAACCCGAGTGGCACTCTTCTTTGTCCACACACGTCTCGCCAAGGGTTCGCTTCTCGACACTGGCGCAGACGTAGTATGTCGCGGCCTCGTCAAAGTGACAGGTGCTGCCCGGCAAACAGGTCGTGTCGTCCATGCAACTGGAGCACCGCTCGCCGTAACAAATCCGGGAGGCACACACGTCGCCATCTGAGCAGCTCGCCCCAAGGGGTTTGTCAGAAACAACGTATTCGACGGAGCCGTGACCTATGCAGCTCACGGCAAACAACAACACTGCGCCGTACGGTTGCGAAACAGCTCTGTTCATCGTGCGGGCACCCCAGGGATGGCAGCTCCTAGGAATATTTAGCACACCCCCTGTCCACGTCCCTAGCCTCAAGGGGCCCCCAACCGCATTTGACCCCAACGGCCTATTGGTATTCTGATACCTTCAACAGGTGATCGATGTCGTTTGTTGAACTCCCAGAGCGGGCGCACAGTACCGCCGCCACCGCGACGTATCCGAAGCGGAGCCCAGGCGTCTACTGGTTGCTCCTCGTCGTAGCCATCGTCGCGGAGGTTGCTGCCACGACGACGCTCAAGTCCACCGAAGGATTCACGCGCTTGTGGCCATCGGTGTTCGTTATCACCTGTTACGAGATCTCGTTCATCTTGTTGACCCTGTGTGTCAAGCGCATCGCTGTGGGCATCCTTTATGCGGTCTGGTCTGGCGTGGGTGTGGCGCTGGTCACCTTGGTGGCGTGGCTTTGGCTACGGCAATCGTTGGATGTCGCGGGGATGGCCGGCGTGGGCCTGATCATTGGCGGTGTGGTGGTCATTCACTTCTTCTCAAAAACGACGAGCGCTTAGCGATGCCTTGGCTCATTCTCTTCGTGGCAATTACGGCTGAGGTCACGGCGACCGCAGCGATGAAGCTGACGGACGGCTTCAAGAAGCTGTGGCCTTGGGCTGTCGTGATGGTGGCCTGCTACTCGCTGGCGCTCTACCTGTTGTCGCTGACGCTCGACACGCTGCCGGTGGGCATCGTTTACGCCATTTGGTCCGGTTCGGGCGTCGCGCTTATCACGGTTGTTGGACATTTCGCATTCAAACAGGTCATGGACCGGCCAGCCCTGTTGGGTATCGGCCTCATCGTTGCTGGTGTGCTGGTGTTGCAGCTGTTCTCCGCGTCGGTGCCTCGATAGACGTGCATGATGCGAGAATTTACTGTCGGAGGCCAAACAGCCCACATCACTTGCGCCGACCTGGAGGATATCCGGCAAGTCGTGGTTGACAGACTGAGTGCCTGGAACGACGAGGCGCGAACGCTCATGATCGACGAGCTGCAAGGCGCGGTCCTGGTCCTCGATCCCGAAAATAGCCGCCTGGGGCCTTGGGTGCTCACTGTGCGACGAGAGAAATTGGCGTTGGTCCGGATTCCGCCGCGTACCACCGTGAACTGCCTGTTCGTGGTCGTGCTGTCACGGGAAAACGATCGCTGGGTGGTCAATGATTTCTTCAACGAATGCCTGCAGGCGCGTTAGCCTCTCCCGAGGGGTGCGGCGACGGAAAGACCTGGCACGAAAGGATGCTGGTACAAGGAGCTTTTTGCGTCAGCACCCGCAGCTGCTCGGCCAACGGCAAATGCCTGCCCTGTTTGCACCAGTCGCTGAGGGCACCCAGTGAGCGGTTCGATGTTACGACGATATGCTGCGCGACGTGATCGTCGCTGTAACCTGGGGGTATCCAATGGAGCGGGGTGCTGGCACATTCGCGCCACGGTGTATTGTAGGATGATGCCCGGCATGCCGCTTGCAAATGGTTGTGAATGAGGAGGCCGTGATGACGCCCACGCAACGGACAGATCGTGTTTCGGGCCATTGGCTTGGTTGGTCCGAGGCATTCGGGAGCATCTGCCTGGTTGCTCTGGCGCACTGTGGCACTGGAGAGGCGCCTCCTGCCGAAGCGAACCGCGTGGGCGGCGATGACGTGGCTTACGCGACGGACGGCTTGCCGGTTGATGAACCGGCGGAAACGGATCTTCCTGGCGGTGATACGGGGGATGCTGGCGACAGTTGCCTCGCGGGAACGCCGTGTGTCGAGAATCCCGGCGCGCCCTGCCGGATGGGGCTCCTCTCCTGCGTTGGCGGGTCGCACTGCGTCGACGGCGAAGCGGCGCCCATGGGCCTGTCGTGCGGCGCTGATCGCGTTTGCGACGGCGCCGGCGGTTGTCTCGCCACGGACGCACTTCGCCCGTTGCTCACCGTCACCAGGCCGCTACAGAGCGAGATCCTGGCGGTGACGCGCACGGCGCTGCCTTTCGATATGCGACTCGGAGGCGAGCAACGACGGCGGATCTCTGTGCAGATTCGGGACGACGATGAGGTGCTGTACGCGACCACCGTCCAGGTTGATCCCGGGCCTAACTCCTTCACGTTGCCCCTGGTGACCGAGGTCGCTGGCCGCCGCACAGGAAGGTTCTTCGAGCTCGTCGTCGGCGACGTGGTGGTGCGGTCGTTTGGTTTGGGCTTTCTGTTCGTAGCCGCCGGGCAATCCAACACCGTCAGCGCCGAGTGCAACCAATGCCCGACGACCGTCGCACCGGTCGCCAACGTCGTGGATCATCGACAGGGAACCCTATCCGACCTCCCGCAGCCAGACTCAACCTCCTGATTTGACGAAACTTTTACCGCCACCACAGCCGGACCCTGCGCCGAGCCAAGTCGGCCGATAAGGTTGGTTGACGATAGCCGCGCGGCGACCAGACCTGCGCACAGCATCCGAGGTGTGGTAGCGTGCTTCCGGTTAAAGGGGGCATAATGAGAGCCAAAGTTGCTGCCGGAGCAGCCTGTCTAACATTCATGACGGCTTGCCGTTTGCTTAACCCCGAGTACTACAAGGCTCGCGACGCGTGCGCCGAGTCGATCGCCGTGCTGCGGGCGTTTCCAACCGCACCTTACCGCACCATTGGCGGGCGCGGCGCGAGCATTTCACAAGAGCAAGTGCTCCGAAACGCTGCCTGCGCGGCCGGTGCCGATGCCGTCGTCATCATTGTCGGCGAAGAGGAAGGGCGCAAACCTCGGAAGCACCCGCAGCCAGTCCTTGAGGGCACCTACATTCGATACGTGAATGCCTCTGACCGCGCGGGCAAACTCGAGGAGGCGTCCGCACCGACTTCAGGACCGGCGTTGATGCACGGTTGCGGCACCGACGGCGACTGCAAAGGGGACCGGATTTGCGTCGATGGAAAGTGCGTCGCTCCGTCGTCAGACCCGGCGAAATATTGACTCACCGTCGGCTACAGAACCCGACCGAGCCATGCCGGCCGACAGGATTCCGTGACGATGTTATTTCTAAACAACCAGGCTTCGGCAAACGACCCGCCCAAGACGCGAGCGACATCATAGTAGAACGAGCCGTTGTAGTAGGCGTGGCCCATGTTGATGCCGAAACCGTTGTCGTCGAAGCGGAAGCCGTAGAGGCGATCGTAGCGCCGTTTTTGGTCAGCCAAGGTGCGGTCGAAATCGAAATCCTTTTTGTTCAACTCGATCTGCCACTCATACCGGCCGATTTCGAGCGCCAGGATGCTGCCCGTCTCGGCGATTGCCGGCAGCAGGCGAAACTCGGCAACAGGCTCGACAACAGCCGGTGGCGCGAGGGCTTCGCCGTTTTGTGGCTGACTTACGAGGACACCGAGCAGCAACGGTAGGATCATCGGACTATTTGTCTGGGATTGCGGCGCGCGCGCAAGCGATCAGCGGGCCGAGGAACACTGCCCGTCGGCGTAGCTCAGGGCGACAAGCGGGATGAATCACGCAAACACGCGAAGTCGCGCTTGACTTGCCAAGCCGTCGCAAACGACCCATAGGCTCGCCGTGCTAGCTCCGCAGGGGACAACAAAGGGTCGCCTTCCATCGCGGCCCACATGTCGGCCCGGTACGTCGGTCCCATCTGCACGCGCTGCCTGTAGCCTCGGTGTCGCGCCGCCAGATCGCGCGGCGCCATCACGTCTTCCCGTCTGTCGCGCAGGATGCCGGCCGGCACAAGCAACGGGCTGCCAATGAAGCGCGCGTCTTCGCCGTGGCGGCCGATGTGGAATGCGGTTCCCGTGCGCAGGAGGTCCACACGATCACCGTCGTGAAGCTGGGCCAAACGCACGAGGCGTCGGTCTTTCTGAAGCCAACGTCCCACTGCCGCCCAAAACGCCCGCACTCTGGGTGCGGTCTGTTCACGGACGGCGCGGTAGAGACGGTCTGCGTTGAGCCACGCGTGGTGGACCGTCAGCCAAGTGACAAGCACGCTCAAGACGCGGAGGTCGTCTTCTTCCATGCCGGCAATCGACGCGGCTATGAGAGTGTCTTCGATGTTGGTGTCCCCCATCGGTACCGCGGCGAAGTTCATGCCGATGCTCACCATGGCTTGGGTTAGCGCGTCACCCGTTAGGATCTCTCTCGACGCCAAGGTTCGCCTATGTGCCATGGCCCAACCTCCGGCGCAGATCGTCGAGAGTATCCGCGACGTGCGCGGGCCAGTCTGGATTCGCGTCCCGCTCGGCCAACCAGGGAGTGATCAGGGTTAGCTCGTCGTCGGTCGGCGCGAGGGCCACGCAGTCCTGCAAGTCGATGCCTCGGTCGCAGAGGGCGAAGAGCTTGCTTCTCAGCAAATCAAGGCGGCCGAGGCTGCGCAGCGTGATTGCACGCCCGGCAAACGCAACTTGCAGGTGCTCTAACCAGCCCAAGGGGAGATCGTTGGCGAGCGCCGCCGGTCCGTTGTTGAGCCAGTCGTCCGCCAGCACCTCGCCATACGCGCGTCGGGCCGCAGCGAACTGCTTGGAGGCGTCCTGGATTGCTCCTGGTAGCTCAGGATAGAGGATGTCGCAATCGCGAGTCTGTCGAGACACAACCCCAAGCAAACCCAACGCGGTGCCGCCCACGACCACGGCATCAAGCCGAAGGCCACGCTCGGCCAGGAATATGTCGAACAGAGCAATAGTGTCGCGGGGCTTCATGGTATCAGAATAACCGATACCATCTACAAGTCAAGGTGGCACCCAAGTCCACGCAGGTGGTCGCAAAGTCGAGCGGATCATCGACATGGAACCCTATCCGACCTCCCATTGTTCGACCCAGCCTCCTGATTTTACTAAATGTAGGCTAACCGTCGGCTACAGAACCCGACCGAGCCATGCCGGCCGACAGGGTTCCGTGACGATGTGATTTCGATGTGATTTCTGGGTAAACGACAGCCTGCGAGGTCGATGATGAAAGAGATTGTACAAGACAAGAACCTAGTGGCCCGTTGCGGTCTGTACTGCGGCGCCTGTGGATCCTACCTAAAAGGCCGCTGCGCCGGGTGTCACGAGAACGCCAAAGCCACTTGGTGCAAGGTGCGCAGCTGCTGCTCTGAGCACCAGTACGCGAGCTGCGCCGACTGCAAGGAATTCCCAGATCCCAAGGACTGCAAGAAGTTCAACAACGTCATCGCCAGAGTCATTGGCGTGGTGTTGAACTCCAACCGCGGTGCCTGCATCTTGAAGATCCGCGAGCTGGGCGTCGAGGGTTATGCCGGCTTCATGGCCACGCAGAAGCGTCAGAGCCTGCCGCGACGGTCGTAGTCCGAGCGCGCCGTCCGGGCACCTGCGGCCGCTTGTGATTCCCGCGCTGGTGGAACTGGTTCCCTCGGACGCCGGTGGCGAGACTCGCCCCCACGACTTACCATCGGCTCATGGCAAAGCTCGTATTCGGAATGATGCAATCGCTCGACGGCTACGTTGACGATGCGGCGGGTACGCTCTGTATGCCGGCGCCAGGCCCGGCGGTGTTTCGTCACTTCCTCGACGTGGTGGCCGGTCACGCTGGCGCCATCTACGGCCGGCGCATCTACGAGGTGATGCGTTACTGGGATGTCGATCGGCCGGAGTGGGATGTGGTGGAGCGCGAGTTCGCCACCGCCTGGCGACGGCATCCAAAGTGGGTCGCGTCGCGCACGCTCGCATCGGTCGGGCCTAACGCGACGCTGATCCGCGGCGATCTCCACGCGTTCGTGCGCAACCTGAAGGCGACGGTCGACGGCGAATTCGACGTCGCTGGGCCCGAGCTTGCGGCCGCCGTAGCGCCGCTGATCGACGAGTACCGGCTCTACTTCAGGCCCTACGTGCTCGGCGGCGGTAAGCCGTACTTCGCCATTGTTAGGCCGCCGCTGCGCCTCGTCGCCACGGACCGCATCGGCGAGGACGTGGTCCGGCTGACCTACGTCCCCGCGTGAGGCGCGACGCGCGGATCATCGACATGGAACCCCATTCGACCTCCCGCAGCCAGACTCAACATCCTGATTTGACTAAGCTTTCACCGCCATCGCTCCAAGTACCCGCTTGGGCCATGCCGACCGATAGGGTTCCTCTACGATGTGATCCACGACAGTTCGTCGCCCACGCCGACCTGTCATGGAGCTGTGTCGAACTCGCAATCGCGGCCCAGACACTGGTAGTGCCGAACTGGTTGGCCGATGCCGGCTCGCAGGTCGGTGATGATCTTTGAGTCGTCCTCTGATAGGCTGTGACTCGTGTTCGGAGCCAATGGGATGACGCTAGAGACAACACTGCAAGTCCTGTATCGCGACCGCCCCGACTTGCGCGGCGTCACAGACCAGCGCGTGTTGGCAGAGGTACTCGCAAAAAATGGCGACGTGGCGAGCGCAGCCCTGGTTCGCAACGCCGCCGCGGATGCTTTCCAAGCGGCCTTTCGCGACTGGTTTGCTTCGACCGCAGCGACACCCGCCACCTTGGGCGACGCAAGCCGCATCAAAGGCGACAAGAACCCCAATACGGGTGCCAGCACGCAGTTCAGCTCGTTCTTGCACCGACTTGCCGCCTGGATACCCGGCAACTCAGACCATCCGGACCTGGGCGAAGTAAGGCTCCATCCCAACGCACCGCCGCTCGCCGTACCCTACAAGCTCGCCCAACGCATCAACGCGCGCCTTGCCCATCTGCATAAGCCCTCGACCGACGCCGCCGCGCTTCAGCGCGAACTGAAGGACGCCAATTGCTATGGCGCAATCCTCGCCGTCCTTTACGGCAAAGATCCGAACGCCTATTTGAGTTTCTCCCCAACCGAAGTCAGAGCCGCTGGCCGCGGAACTTTTTTGGACGAAGAGGCCTTGGCCGCTGAACTGCGCGGCAGACAAGCCCCGGTTGTCCTGATGTTTGGCCAACATGCGCATCATGCGGCGCTGTTCTTGGGTTTCGATGCCAATGGCGTCGGCGTCGTCTTCCAAAAAGGCAACCTGTCTGAAAACTACCCGTGGGAGATTTTGACACTCCACGACATTTTTGATCGTTACGTCGACGGCCAATACAACGACAACATCGTCTCGTTTGGACGGCCGCGTCACGCCCATTGACGACAGCCACACCCAGCCCTGTAGCGGCTAACCTACGTCCCCGCGTGAGGCGCGATGCGCGGCTCATCGACAGGGAACCCCATCCGACCTCCCACAGTCAGACTCAACCTCCTGATTTAACTAAGCTTTCACCGCCATCACAACCAGAGCCCGACCGAGCCATGCCGGCCGCTAGGGTTCCGTGTCGATGTGAGCCGCTGGCTTGAATCGCGCCCGCAGCCGTCTTCCCAACCCCAGCTGCGTGCCCGCCGCGAGGATTCCCAACCCGAGACACACGCCCCACACCGCGATGCGCCCGGCATGCTGCAACAGTACGCCACCGGTCACTGGCGCGACCACGCCCGCCACGCCCCCCACCATGCTGAAAAGACCTTGATAGCGTCCACGCTGCGCGGTGGGCGCCAGATCGGCCACGAGCGCATTGGCAAGTGGGAAATAGGCGATTTCACCGAGCGTCCAGACAGCAATGGCGACGCCAAACAGCGGCGTCGTGGTAACGAGAGCGTTCATGCCAAAGCCTAGGCCAACCAACAGGCAGGCGATGGCAAGCACGTTGGATCGGTCTCGCCGGCCGAGGAACTCGGCGACGAACGGCTGCAATACAACAATTAGAAAACCGTTGATGCCGATCAAGCGGCCGTAGGTGGCTGGGCTCACACCATGAGCGGTGAGATCCACCGGCAGCGCCACCTGGTGTTGCCAGAAGACCAGCACCAAAAACAGGGTTCCTAGCAAAAAACGCCCAAACACCGGATCCATGAGTGGCGCAACCAAGCTTGAGCGTTCGCCAGGTGTCGCCTCACGAACGCCTGGCGGCCGCGTCTCTGGGACCGCTACCAGGACGAGCACCGCATAGGCGATGGAGGTGATGCCATCGATATAGAACAGCACGCCGTAGCCGCGCTCGACAAAGAAGCCGGCGGCGCTGACCGCAATCGCAAATCCCAGGTTGATGGCCCAATAGATCAACCCGTAGGCCCTGGGCCGATCCTTGGAGGGAACCAGGTCGGCCACTGCCGCCTGCACGCCCGGGCGATACATTTCGCCCAAGAGCGCGAGAAGAAAAGTGAACAGGGCGATGAATTCAAGGCGTTTTGAGCATCCCAGGGCAATCGCGCACGTGCCACCGGCTCCGAGGCCGATCAGAATGGCGGGTTTGCGACCCCAGCGATCCGCGACCCAACCGCCCAAGGGTCCTGCGCCAATCAAACCCAAGCCGTACAACGACACGATGAGGCCGGTGTCGCCAATGCTCATGCCGCGGCTGCGCGTCAGGTAGAGGCTCAAGAACGGCACGACGAAGCCACCCAAGCGGTTCACCAGGGTGCCGACCCACAACATCCAAAACGCTCGGGGCAAGCCGCCGAGGTGGGGGCGCCAACCGGCGACGTTCATGGCCGCACCTCACGCGCGGTTTCGAGAAGCAAGATCAAGCGGTGGGCAATTATCACAAAGCGGGCTCTTGGCACTACGGGGCTGCGAGTCGGTAGCGCTATCGCCCAGCACCATTTCTTGAGTGCAAGTTCGTACAACGATGCCCGCGCGCAATTGCTGCGCCGCTCGCAGTGCGCGGTCGTTGAGCCGCAAGTGATCCGCGAATCTTTCGGACAATCTTTCAGCGCACGACACCGGCCACGCGCTGGGCAGGCGCGGCCCTGCTCCGCAAGCTGACCACGTCGCGCTTAGGTGGCGCGCCGAAGAGCCGCGCGTATTCGCGGCTAAACTGCGACGGACTCTCGTATCCGACCTGGAACGCGGCGCTCGCTGCGTCGAAGCCCTGGTTCAGCCGCAGCCACTTCTGGTACTGCAGCGGACTCATCGCGGTGAGCTGGCGGAAGTGGTGGTGCAGGCTCGACGCGCTCATGTGGACGCGTTCGGCAAACTGCACGATGCGCAGCGGCGAGGCGTAGTTCGCCTTCAGCCACTCGATGGCACGGGCAACGAGGTGGCTCTGGCTCCCAACCGACGCAAGTTGACGCAAACGCCCCGCCTGGTCGCTCATGAGCAGGTGCACAAGCGCATCAAGGCCGTTGTCGCGAGCACCATGTACGACATGACGCGCGTGATGTCCAAGGGCTACAACGACCGCACGACCCGAGAAGAGCGCTCGAAGACGCTGGAGCAACTGGGCCAGCAGCGTTGGCAAGACGCGGAGAACGGCAAGCCTGAGCTTGGCCCCATCTACAACGAGCTGAAGGGTGGCGAGCCGCAATTCATGGTGGAGTACGCCGACTACTACAGGACGCCGCGCGGCTTCCATCCGCGCCCGGTTCTGTTCATCCACGGCGAAAAGGCCCACTCGCGCTACTTCAGCGAGACGGCCTACGCGGCGGCCGCGGAGCCCAAGGAGCTGATGATCATCGAGGGCGCCAACCACGTCGATCTGTACGATCGCATGGACAAGATTCCGTTCGACAAGCTGACCGACTTCTTCCGCACGCGCCTGCGGTGAGCGAAGGACGCAAGCTGTGGTGGCCGGTAAGGCTGGGCGACAGTAGCCACTCGCCTTTTGGAACGGTCTACCGCAGGTCGCTGTAGGGTCGCTGGATGATACGGCCGGTGATCTCGGCGGCAATCAGGGCCACAAATTGCTGGGGGGTCGCACACAGGTACTCTTTGATGACCCAACCGTCTTTGCCAGTCAGAACCTCTTGCAACGTATCCGGGTGGTACCGGGCGAGCGAGCTTAACGCAAACGCCACCGCGAAATTGAGTGAGAGCTGGCTCAAATCGGTGGGCGAAGTATCAGACCGGCAAACGTAGTAGCTTGGCCCATTTTGACTCGCAATAACGTGCACGCTCCGTCGGAGCTTCGCATGCCAGACACCGAGCTGCTTTGTGTCCCTCAGTATCGCAGTTGGTCTGCGCCCCTTCTGTCTTATGTACGGTTTCGGCTCACCTTTCGTGGCTTTTGTTGGGTAGGCGCCACACTCCAGACCCTCTGGCATGGCCCCAGACACGCTGTTTACCTGGACATGCTTAGGCAACCACGCTTCGAAGAACACCTTGGCATTGCCGTTGAGCTGCTTCAGCCGAAAAGGTCCGCTGACTGGAATGAACTTTTCGGCGGTTTTTCTGGTGGTGCAGTAGGCGCGATGCACGCAAACGACGCTGGAGACGAGTTCCTCCAACGAATAGGACGACTTGAGTTTGTCGTTCATCGCCTTGGCGAGGAGGCTATAGACCCCATTCTTCTTCGGTTTTACGCTACCCGGGAGTTGGCCGTTTGGTCGAGGACTTGGTAAAGACGCAATGCCGTGCGAGGAAAAATCATCAGTCGCCACAGCAGCTCTCGTCACGACGACGGGCGGCGCGAGCTTTCGTAGCACCAACAACGCTTTCGTTGCGTTGAGAATCATGTAGTACAGGTGCAACGGGCTCGCCTCATAGCGTTCGCTGCGGAGGTTAGACGCGAAGCGCTCCGCTTGCCTCCAAAACTCTAGTGCCCTCTTTGCGTCGCCCTGGGGGAACGTCCGCTGGATGTGAGAGTCGACATATGCCCAGACGTCTGCCGCCAACACGGCAACATCTAATTCGATGTGGTGACCCAGCTGCACGTCTACGTGGCGGCCTTTGTGCCGATAATCAACGTTGACCATCGCAATTACACCCCCAAATAGACCATTTGTTTCAACGAGATACACATCCTGATCTACCCCCTTATCTTCCGACGAACCACAGGCCAAACTCTCGCCACGGTGTTCATCGCCAACCCAGTCTCTTCAACGAGTCGTCGGTTGGTGACCCGTATCCCCGATTCGGATAGCCGCCGCGCCGCCGCTGCGATCTCATCCTCGTGGGCTTTCCGCGTGCTTTCGTTGACCGCATGGGCCGCCCGTTGACGTGGAGTCGGGCCTGGCCCCCAGACAACCAAACGTCGAATCTCGGCAAAGATGCCCTCACGCTGCGCAGGATCCAACCAAGCCGCGCTGTGACCGTTGTGCTTGGCGCGCAGCCAGTCCACAAGTAGCAATTCGCGGTCTGTTGCACGGGTGTAACCGACGAAAAACAAATAAAAAGCCACGTTTCGGAGCGCTTCGTTCCGCGACCCTGGCCGTTCCAATCCCACGCGGTAGCGCTGCTCACCCTCGCGAAACCTAGCCAGTCCCGCAGTACTGAACGATGGTTTGCCACGTTTCGCTGCGTTTCGGTCATACCGATAGGTCAGGGCTCGCTGCAACGTTAGGTCGTCTGGATTCGGTAGTCCCGCCGACGCCCTCGGTGGCGGCACCTGCTTGGGCGGTCGTCCACGCGGCATCTGAGCGACGACGACGGGCGGGGCTAGTGCCGTCGCTGCGCCAGAAAACACAGATGACGGCACCGCCACCTCAGAGGTCCATTCGAGAAGCGCTCTCAGGTTTCGCTCCGGCTCATCTGCCCGACATTCGCGCACAACGGTACCATCGGCTGGCGATAGCCACGCAAATTCGGCTTGGCATGGCAGCCGAAAAGCTTGCCTCGCGTGGTGCGGATCTGGGTACAACTCGCAGACCCCGTTCTTGAAGTGCGTGATCCCGGCTCCCTCGGCGATGCGCCAAAGCACGGCATGCATGTCGGTGCTGGCAACAAAGTCGTCGGCCCACAGGTAGACGTGCCAGCCACCCGATGACGACGAACGACAAAGGGTCAGTCGCAGGCCTCGGAGCGTGGCGGCAGTCTCAAGTGCAGCGAAGGTGGCTAGTGTGCGGTGTGGGCTAGCGACATCGAGATCGAGGGCGCCGAAGCGGGTCTTCTCTGTGAAGCGAAGCGCCAACAGATTGGGACGGCGGCAGAACAACCCCGATGCATAAGCGTTCAGAATGCGGGTTGTGGTGAAGTAACCGAAGCGGGTTCCCCACTTGGTGCGGTTCCTTGGTATCGGAGTGCCTTGGACGCCTCGGGCTGGAGGAAATAGGGCTGCGACCCCGCTTGCGACAACAGGATCGAGCACCGAACTGGCGATCTGGCGTTGGCCAGGACTACGCACGATGGCCTTTCATGATCAAAACCCCCCGACAGGGCACGAAAGCTGATCGATGCCTCACGTCCCATGCACTCCGCACGAAGACAGCAGCCTTCGGCAACGCCTCATCGCATCCGCCGCGCAGCGTTCGTCCTCTCAGATTCTCGACCTTTCTCCACTTCTCCCCCACCACCTGCTTCAGTCTACTCATCCGTTCAAGCAACACATCGTCTACCAACATGATCCTGGCGTCTCACCACCACCGCCAACACCCAGCAGCCAACGCCCAACGTCATCGTCGCCCAAGCTGGCGCACCGCGGCTCGTTCACACTCGCGGTACTGTCTGCCGCCGCGAAGAAAGATCATCGAGGTGAAACCCCATCCAACCTTCCATAGCCCAATCTAACCGCCTGAATTTGTTTAACATTAACTAGCCGTCGTTTCCAGAACCCGCCCGAGCTATGCCGGCCGATATAGTTCCTCGACGATGTGATCCTCTTGGTGGCCGAGGGCCGGCGCGTGGCGCGTTTTGTGTTCCGCAACTATCCGGAGATCCAACGCAAAGCGATGTCGGCCTACCAACGCGCTCGCCGCCAAAAAGCCGGTGACATAAGCGACAACGGCGTGGTGGCAGATCGTTAGCGCACCGATCCCCCTGCCCTGCTCACCGGCTGATGGGTACGGACCGCCCAGCGCTTGACGAATACACACGCATCGTCCATTTTATACACATGAAGCGGACGAATGTGGTGTTGGATGAGGCCATTCTGGCCGAGGCACAGCGCGTCACGGGGCTCGCGACCATTCGAGCTGTGGTGGATGCTGGCATGCGCGAGCTCATCGCCAAGGGCAAGCGTAAACGCATCCTCGATCTCAAGGGTCGAATTCGTTGGAGCGGCGATCTCGACCGCTGGCGGAGAGACGGGTGAGCGCGGCTGGAGTCCTGGTGGATACCTCGGCTTGGATTGAGCTTCTACGCGACACAAAATCAAGCGCCGCGCGTGAGCTGGAGCGACTCATCACTGATAACGCGCCGATTTTCACCACAGGCGTGGTTGTCGCTGAGCTGTTGCGCGGCTGCGACACAGAGCGCGACGCCGCGGGTTTGGCCGAGTCACTTCACGAATGGCCGGCGCTTGAACCTCGCTATCCGCAGACCTACGAACACGCTGCGAGGCTCGCACGTGATGCTCGCAGAGCTGGCAAGGCCGTTCGCAGCACCATCGACTGCCTTTTGGCGGCGCTCGCCATCGAGAACAAGCTGGCCGTGCTGCACCATGATCGCGACTTTGAGCGCCTCTCCCAAATGTCCAAATTGAGACTTGTCGCCACTGACTAGGGCCACCCGCATGAGGTTTCCCCCGCCCGCTGCGGCCGCTCTCCCCCACGCTCCGCACCGGGCGGTGATGAATTGCCGCTTCCCACGCCCCTTGGTAGCGTTGGCCCCATGCACCTCTTCAAGCCAGCTCGTTTGGGGTTCGTTGGCGTCATTCTCTTGACCACGGCCGCAGGCGACGCGCTCGCACTGGAGCCGGTCAAGAGCATTGCGGTGCTGCCGTTGCAGGTGAAGGGCAAGAGCGACAAAGCGCTGGGCCCGATGTTGGACGACCTGTTGTTGTCCAGCCTCCAGCAGGCCGTGGGCAGCACCACGCGCGTCTTGGGGCAATCGGACATGGCCGCCGTGGTGGGGTTTGAGCGGACCAAAGATGTGCTGAGCTGTGATGCGGTCTCGTGCGCGGTCGATCTGGCCGGGGCGCTGGGCGTGGACAGTCTCATGTACGGTTCGCTTTCGAAGCTGGGCAAGAGCTACATTTTGTCGCTGTCGTGGATCAGGCAAAACGACGCCACTGTCATCAACCGCCACTCCGAAACCGTTGCGGCCGATGATGATCAACTCAGTGATGGCGTGAAACGTGCCGTCGCGACGCTCACCAAGAGTTCGCTGCCAATTCCAACGCCCAGCGCCCACGTCCCTGCCAGCGATCCGTTAGCGGCGTGGGAGATTCTCAACGGCACCTGGTATGCAGCCGATGGCGCTATCTACGGCTCGGGCGGCGAGCAAGGCGGCCATATCGCGATGCGCGAGGCGCCGCGCAACTACCGGTTGAGCGTCACCGCCGAGCTCGTGAGTGGCCCAGACAGCAACACCTTGGGCGTCGGCTGGCGCAACATGGTGATCGTCGGTGGCACCAAGCGCATGCGCAACAGCACCGCGGATATTCAGTGTTATGCAGTCAATTTCAGCTTCAGCGGGCTATGGAAGGTCTTCCGCGGCCTGGGTGGCAATTGGTACGCGCTTGAGGGCCAGGCCGATGGTTGGACCACCTCGCCCTCGTTCAACCGCAAAAAGAATCGCGTCGTTGTAGAAGTGCGCGACAGCAAGCACAAGGTCATGGTGAATGGCAGCGAGATCTTTGGTTTTGAAGAAGGCTCGCTGCCTGTCGGTACGCCGCTGTTGGCCGTGCACTACGCCAATAGCGTCGTGCGCTTCACCGAGATCCGGGTGGAACCGTTGTAGCAGGCGCGGCTAGGAACACACACCCCACAAACCCTGTCGCACGACACGCAACCCACCACCCACCCGGAAAGCCACCGTCCGTACGCCTCATCACAACGGCCTACTGATTTGTATCTAAAGGCATTTATAGCATCGCAACAGACGCCGGTGTGCCGTTGTGACAAGGTGTGACAATGTTCACAGGCGACTAGGCCGAGACGCAGTTGACCGGACAAGGATGGCTGGGCATTCTGCGCGGCGGCAACCTGATGGGGGGATTGATGAAACTTCGCGCGCACGCAATTGTCGGGTGTTTTTTGGTAGCAGGAATCGGCGTGGCTGCTTGTGGGAGCACCGATGAGGCACCTGTTGACGATTTGCCAGACACGTCGGCACCAAGAATCCTGGTCCTATTGAACGAGGCAGCGATTCCGTCGTCGACGGGGACGTACGATTTTGGCTCACGCGTCGCCGATGGCGATGACGGCGAGGCTTCGGCCTACATTACCTTTACAATCGAGAACTTGGGTGACGCGCCGCTAGCGATCCTTGACCTCAGTGTGTCGGGAAGCGACTTTGATCTCACCGAGGTGATCGAGCCAAACATCGGCATCGCGGGATCCACAACGTTTGGTGTGCGATTCGACCCCCTGACCGAAGCCGCGGCCTCGGCGACCGTGACGATTAGAAGCAGCGACGCAGCGACGCCGTGCTACGAATTCATGGTTGCCGGAATTGGAACGCACGTCCCTGTGCCCGAGATCAACGTTCGCGTCCAAAACGGGGCAAGCCTCCCCGATGGCTCGGGGTCGTATGAGTTTCCAGCCACCTTGGTAGATGGCGAAGCGGGGGAGACCGCTCCGGCCTCACGGTTTTGGATCGAGAATCTGGGCTCCGGGCCCTTGCTCGTATCCCAAGTGAGCATCGGCGCTGGCGATTTCGCGTTGTCGCCACCCACCACCTCCACGATCCTCGCCGACACCCACGCCGTCTTCTCGGTGGTGTTCGATCCACTCTCGATAGCTGAGCACTCGACAACGGTGACCATCCGCAGCAACGACGAAGACGAGGGGATCTACACGTTCACCGTCACGGGGTTGGGCGGCGCACCGAGCATTGCGGTGAGGCAGGCCGAAACCGCGGTAACGCCTGACGAAGGTGTATTCAGCTTCGGAAACGTTCGACCCGACGGCGACGAGGGTGATGCTTCGCTCCATCTTACCTTCACAATCGACAATACAGGCGCTGTGCCGTTGGAACTCTACAGCGTGACAATCGATTCCCCTGACTTTGACCTTATTCAGCCGGCGTTGACCAGCGTGCCTGCGAGCGGCTCCACAGAGTTCCAAGTCCGTTATGACCCTCTGAGCGGTGGAACAACCTCGGCGCGGCTGACAATCCAGTGCAACGATCCAGAGGTTCCGGCATTCTCCTTCTCTCTCGTTGGCACAGCAACTCAACCACAAATCGTAGTGACGCATGAGACCACGCCTGCTACTTCGGGGGTGAGCTCGTATGATTTCGGCCCGGTCGACTGCGATGGGTCAAGCGGCGCGAGTGCTGGGAGCAGCGCCGCAAGCGCCTACAAGACCTTCACCATTGCCAACGTGGGGGACGGCCCGTTGACCGTGGCGTCGGTGGTGCTTAGCAGCACGGAATTCGATCTACTGCCGCCTGCAACCGACTGGGTTGGCCCTGGCAACCAAACGACGTTTTCGATCCGATTCGACCCGGCCTTCACCGGGCCTCAGTCGGGCACCGTCACGATTCGTAGCAACGACCCCGTGGTCGGCACCTTCACGTTCGCAGTCGTGGGCACGGGCGTTGCCATCCCGAGGATCAACCTGCGCCAAGGGTTCACCGACATCGCGAGTGGCAGCGGCGCCTACGGGTTTGGCTCGGTGAACCCCGATGGCAACAACGGTTTCACGTCGGAGTGGGTGCCATTCAGCATCCAAAACATCGGCGGCGTGAATCTGCAGATTACGGGATTCTCGATTCCTGGGTCTGATTTTGACTACACGGGGCCAACACCTCTCACCGTTCCACCTGGGCAGGGCGCTTTGGTGTCGATACGTTTCGATCCACTCACGGCAGGAACGAAATCGGTGTCGATGACCATTACCAGCAACGACACCTACGAGCCCATCTACACCGTATCGCTCCGCGGTACTGGCATGCCTGCACCTGAGATCAATGTCAGGCAAGGTACAACGAGCATTCCCGACGGCCCCGGCATCTACGGGTTTGGGTGGGTCACGGTGGACGGCGACGATGGGGCTGCCAGCGCTTGGACCACGTTTACCATCGAAAACTCGGGAATGGCCCTCCTGGCCATCTCTGGATTCGAGGTCTTTTACAATGCCCAACATTTCGATGTGACGGCGCCGCTGTCAACGAGCATCGCGGCAGGTGCCACCACAACCTTCACCGCGCGCTTTGATCCTCTCAACTCTGGCGGCATTTCAGGATTTGTGCGAATCACAAATAATGATCCCGACGAGAGTGACTACAGGTTTACGCTTTCGGGCAACTAGTTCTCGTCCGACAACATTGTCACACGGGTGCGTCTGTGACGCTATGTCGCAAAACGCCGTCTCCTAAGCGGCAGCTTCCAACTCCTCGTTGTGCAGCAGACCCGCGGATTATCGACATGGAACCCCATCCGACCTCCCACAGTCAGACTCAACCTCCTGATTTGACTAAGCTTTCACCGCCATCACAACCAGAGCCCGACCGGACCGAGCCACGCCGGCCGTCATGGTTCCTTCCATGTTGCCCTTTTGAGGCTTCTGGAAGTGGGTGCCAATCCTAGTCGCAGAATTCTCATTCTTTCTTTCAACGAAATCGCTCCCACGCCTGTTATGCAGAGTGAACCGGCCCAGCACCTGTGGGCCTTGTCGAAGGAGTCGAGGAATGAAAATGCGCGCATGGCTTATGCTCGTCGCGTTGGGAGGGCTGGCTGGTTGCAGCCACCTTACCTACACCACCGGCAAACACCGGGGAGGCGGCTACGTCGAAGAGACCAACCACTTCTTTTTGGGAGGTTTGGTAAACGTCGAAGAAGTGGTGGTACCCGACCACTGCCCCAATGGTGCCTCCAAGGTGCACGTCTACCAAAGGTAGCGTAAAGTTTTTGGTGTCTGGCCCCTTGAGCCCGAC
>JAKLEG010000350.1 GCA_022703175.1 Myxococcota bacterium
CCGGTGAGCCGCTCCAACAATGCACGTCGGGAGAGCGCCCCCTCGGTGGCGGGGTCGGGTTGTTGGGGTAGGTTAGGGGTCATGGATACAGGGCGCGTGGTCACTATGTGCCGAGTTTTTCACGGAGTTGACGCTCAAGCGATTCGCGGATTTTGGCGGCGAAGGGCCGTACGAGCAAGCCGAGTTTGAGGCTGATCGATACCAGTTCATCGCCGATTGTTACGAGGCCAGTGACGCCGCTGCCTTTGAACGTCGCCTGGCAACCATCCCAGCTGAGTGTGATGCCAAAGCGCTCTTTCAGTTTATCTTCGACCTCACAGAAGCGTTGCTTGGCTGTGCTGCTACCTAGGTTGTGGCGCTGTTCAAGACGAATCTCCGACATGCCTACGACTTCCTTTTCTTCCGGAGCTGGCTAGCAGCCGAGCGTACCCGGGGGAACGCAGAGGGTATAGGGGCTACCACAATACGGTGGTTCGGTGCACGTCGCGGTACAGATACTGACCAAGCAGCAGTCGGTGCTGGCACCGCAGGCACAACTGCCGCAGATGCCGATCGGTTGGTTGGCCTCGCAGCTGCCAATGTAGAAGTCACGGACGCATTCTCCGGTCTCTGGTGCACAGGTGTAGCTATAGCAGCCGTCAGACGGACAGTAGTGATAGATGTAGCTGACGCAGCTGCCAAAACCATCGCAATAGTCGTCCACGGTGCAGGGATTGCCATCGTCACAGGCGACGTCGCTTTCGGGGGTGGTGTAGCTGCACAGGGAGGTGCCGTCACAAACCGGTTGCGGACCGCATTGGGTGCCTAGCCCAACACAGGCGACCTTCATGCCGGCGCAACTGCCGTCACCCTGGCAGGCATCCTCGTAGGTGCACAAATCGTTATCGTCACAGAGGGTATCGGTGTTCGGGTAGTGGACCTGGCAGCTGTGGGTGCCATTACAGCTGCGTTGGGCGCCGCATACTTCGGGGTCGCTGGTACAGCTCAGTGCGGTTCCTGTGCAGGTGCCACGGCCATCGCAGTGGTCTTCGTAAGTACACAGCTGACCGTCATCGCAGGTCACCGATGTCGATGGATACGATTCGACACAGTTTGCACTGCCGTCGCAGCTGCGCACTACGCCGCAGGGGCCCGGGTCGGAGAGGCAGGTGGCGGGTGTGCCCTCGCAGCCGCCGTTACCGTTACAGCGGTCATTGTAGCTGCATGGATTGAGATCATTGCAGGTTGTGCCTGCGTCCGGAAAGAACTCGGTGCACGTGGAGGTGCCATTGCAGCTCTGCTTGCGGCCGCACGCGGTGCTGGCGCTGTCGCAGATGAGGGTATGGCCGCTGCAAACGCCGTTCGGTAGGCAGCGGTCGTCATAGGTACAGGGGTTGCCATCCTCGCAGCCAAGTTCGGGCATACATGGTACGCACTGACCTTCGGGAGAACAGCTGCCGCCGCCTTGGTTGGCGCAATCGCCGCACGTGGCGCCGCACACCGGCTCGATGCCGCAACGTCGGGAGCCACACTCAGGCAGACAATCGGCGTCGCCGTTGTTAGGATCGCCGGGCCCCAGATCGTCGCCCCTCATGACTTGGGGGTCCGTTGCGCCTGCACCGACCGAGGAGCAAAAGCCGCTTTGACAGTGGTAGCCGGTAACGCAGTCGGCGTCGGTGTGGCAACGGTAGGGGCCGTCGTCGGCACTGGGTAGGTCGATAATACAGGTGGTGAGGATCAAGCATGCCACCAGGAGGCCCACGCGATGTCTGCAAGAATGGGCAGTGGCGGTCATGGCGGGTCTCCCGAACCGGCGGTGGCGGGCAGGTCGCGTGTGTCCAAAAGCCACAGGAGGGCGCCTGTTAGCACCGCAGTTGCCGCGATGGCATAGCTAAAATTGGCACGGCCCATGCTTATTTCACCTCGCCTGATTTCGAGTTGGCCGCCAACGTAAGTTGGATCATGGGCGTGGTGTTGGTGGCCCAGAGCGCGCCAGCCAAAATAGCCACCCAACCCGCCTGCGGCGGCCGCAACTCCCCAGGAAGCGCAGGCGCCGATTTGGAGCGTTGACCAGGTGTGTGCTTCACGCATTGGCGGAGTGAGGGCCGACGTGACGGTTGGCGGTGGCGGTGCGGGTTTGACGGCGGCGATGGCTTCAAGCGCTAGTTCCTCGGCATCAGCGGGTGGGGGGTGTGGTGCCGGCGGCGCGAGTAACGGTGGCAGCTCACCGAGCCAACCGCTGCTGTTGCTGAGCGCGGCGAGCGAACTCTGCCAGGTCCGCACGCCTTGCGGTTGACCGGCCGCGTTGGTGAGGGTGAGCGTGACGTGGGTCTTGGCGCCGACCCTCAACACCGAGGTCTCGACTTGAATCCAGGCACTCACCTGCGGCAAGGGATCGCAGATGGTGGTGCCCTGACTCGGTGTGTCGGCCTGATGGCCGAGGTCGCGCAGCCCCTGTGTCAGAGCTTTGGCGAGCTTGATTTTTTCGCGGTGTTCCACACCTGTGACTTGGACTGGCAGGACGCAGAAACCCGGCTCCGTTACGGCGCCTGCGACGGTGAGAGTCCAAGTGGTGAGCAGCAGTCCCAACAAGCGGCAGGTTCTCCTGTTGCCAAAAGCCTACCGGGAGGGGGCGAGCGTCGCAAACTCTACTTCAACATCGCAAAACCGCGATTCAGATGGCGATTGGCGGTAGCCTGATCGCCCGTTGCCAACGCCAGCATCACGGCCTCCGTGACACCTTCGAGCTTCTTGCGCATGGCGCGGTTGCGGTTTTGATCAAACCTCTTGTTGAAGCGTTCGAGTTTGCCTGCGACGAACTTCTTGTCGATGACCAGCGCGGTCAAGGATTCGTCGGCCTGACGAATCGCTAGGGCGGCATCATCGTAGCGTGCCTGTTTGAGCGCCTTGTCGGCCTTTCTGCGTGCCTGGTCGAGGTCGTTGCTGTCACCTTCGATGACGCCCTTGGTGCGCATCGCGGCGTCATTTCTTAACAGATCTGCGACCACGGTGCGCCTGCGTTGCAGGTTGGAGTCTTCGACATGCACTGGCGGTGTTGGCGTGGTCGTCGTTATGGGCTCGGTGCCCCGGCGGTTGGTTGCTAGCGGCTTCGTGGGGGTGGCTAAAACCTTGCTCGGGGTTGGCGCGGGCGCTGGTAGGGCAGTCGGCAGAGCGGGTTCAGCCACGATGGCTTCCGCAGTAGGGGGGCTGTTGACGAGCGTCAGTTCGACCACGCCGGCTTGGTCGTCGGCGGCCGAGGCACTGGTGGCGGGCAGTGAATTACGGAAGGAGCGCACTTTGACCACCGCGACGAGGCTTGCGACCAGTGTCAGGAAGACCACGGCGCCGATGAGCCAACGCCGAGGTGAGCGTGGGTCTACGGCGATGCGTGGTTGTGTGCGATCCCCCGGGCGGCTTGGGCTCTGTGGTTCAAGGTCGGCGGTGAACACCACGGCGGTGGCCTCGGAGCGTGCTTCCGGGGATGGTGTCGCGAGGCGCGGTTCGGTTTCCTCGCGCCAACGGACGCGGAAGAGTTGGAACTCGCCTTCTTTGCCCTTCAGCGCCGCGGTGATGTGGAACGCCAGGCTGTGACGCGTGCTGGCCAACGCATCTTTGGTGTCAGCCGAGACCAGAATCTGGCCGCCGTCCGCGCGGGCGGCGATGCGGGCGGCAACGTTCACCGTGTTGCCGAAGACATCCTGCTGTTCGACAATGGCCTCGCCGGAGTGCAGACCGATGCGGATCACAATCTGGTCGTCTGGGGCGGCAGTGCTGTTGTAGGCGAGCAGTGCTTGTTGCATTTCGACGGCCGCATTCACACCGGCGTCGGCTGTATGGAATGAGGCCATGATGGCGTCGCCGATGGTTTTTACCACCGTGCCGTCGTTATGCTCGATCACCGGAAAGAGCAGATTGTTGTGTGTTTCTAAATGAGTGCGGCCGCGCACGTCGCCAAACCGATCAAAGTAACTGGTGATACCGACGATGTCTGAGAACAGGATCGTGGTGGGCGCGATGCGACTGCGGATCACTTGCGAAAAGGTGGTGCCGCCCAGCATTTGTACGACGGTGTGTTCGACGCGTTCCAAGTTGTCATCGTCCGCCTCGCGATAGGCGGTGTTCACGTCGGTGGGGGGATTGAACGGCGACGGGATCTCGGTTTCGCCACCTTGCACAGTGACCAGTGATGGTGCCACGGCCTCGGTCGGAGGCGGTGGTAGCTCCGGAATGGCTGGGGTCCGCGGTGTCGGTAGCGACAACGTCGGGTTGGTGTCCACGTCGGCAGAGGGTAGGGGCACAAATGGAGCGAGCAGGGCGGCGTAGACCTCGGCAGAAGGCGGGCGCCGCTCGGGTTCTTTGGATAGTGCGCGCAGTAGCAATTCAGACAGCGCGTAGGGAATAGCGGATTGCAGCGCAGCGGGTGGCTCGGGAGCCTGATTGAGCACGGCCGCCCCGAGTGTGTGCGGGTTGTCGCCCAAGAACGGCGGGCGTCCTGTGAGCATTCGATACAGGATGACTGATAGGGCCCAGAGGTCGGTGTGCACGCAGGCTGCTTGTCCAAGGTAGAGCTCAGGCGCCATGTAAGCCGGCGTTCCGAGTGCAGTTCCTGCTTGGGTAACATCTTTGCCGCCACGGCCTTTGGCAAAACCAAAATCCAAGATCACCGGCCGGTCAGAAGCGGTCACGATGATATTGACGGGTTTGAGATCGCGATGCACGACTCCCGCGGCATGAGCTGCTTTGAGGGCGTCGAGCAGGGCGCACGCGATCTGAACGGCGCGCGGCACCAACAACGGCGCCTGGGTTTCGAGCAGCATCTCTAGGTTGGGGCCTTCGACATACTCCATCGTGATGAAGCGCTGCATCGCCTCCTCGTGCAGATCGAACAGTCGACAGATCCCAGGATGGGCGAGGCGACGCGTCAGCAGCAGCTCGCGCTTGAAACGCTCCCAGGCTTCGCCGGCGCCGGTTTCCTGTGAGACAAACACCTTCAAAGCGACGTCCACGTCGAGGGTGGTGTCGTGCGCCAAATAGACGTTTCCGGAAGTGCCGTGCCCCAACAGCCGGGTGATGCGGTAGCGACCGAGAGAGAAACCGTTCGTGAGGGTGTTACGCACCGGGCACCGTGTCAGGACAGATGGGGCGATACCACGTCATTGCTGCGGCCGATACCCTACTTCCGATGCACAGCAGTCAGCAAGAGCGGCGTTGGATCGCGCTTGTTGTCGTGCGTGCTGCCAGATAGAAGCCCCCCATGCCACAAGCGATTCCAGCCACGTTGATCGCCGGAGATGGAATTGGTCCGGAGATCGTTGAAGCCACCTTGCTGGTGCTCGACGCCTTGGGGGCGCCTTTCGCCTGGGAGTCTCAGGTTGCCGGGTTGGGGGGGATCCGTGCCGCTGGAGATCCGTTGCCGGAAGCGACGCTGGCGAGCATTCGGCGGACGCGGTTGGCACTCAAAGGCCCGCTTGAGACACCCTCAGGGGGGGGCTACCGTTCTTCGAACGTGCGCTTGCGCGAGGCCTTTCATCTCTACGCCAACGTGCGACCCGTGCGCACCCTGATTCCGGGCGGACGTTTCGATAAGATCGACCTGGTCGTCGTGCGCGAGAACCTGGAGGGGCTCTATATCGGTCATGAGCATTATGTGCGCGTAGACGACGATCCGCATGCTGTGGCGATCGGCACCGGCGTGAACACCCGGGCAGGCTGTCGGCGTATTCTTGAGTATGCATTTGATTACGCGTTGGCCACCGGTCGCAAGAAGGTCACGTTGGTGCACAAAGCTAACATTATGAAGGTTTTGACCGGGATTTTTCTCGAAACTGGTCAAGAGCTTTACGACAGCACCTACAAGGGCCGTATCGTGATGGATACGGCCATCGTGGATGCCTGCGCGATGAAGTTGGTGTTGAACCCCTGGCAGTATGAGGTGTTGGTCACGACCAACCTGTTCGGCGACATTCTCTCAGACCTCGCCGCGGGCTTGGTCGGCGGTTTAGGCATGACGCCTGGTGCCAACATAGGCACCGACGCGGCGATTTTCGAGGCAGTCCACGGCTCGGCGCCAGACATTGCCGGTAGAGGTCTTGCCAACCCCACCGCGTTGTTGTTGGCGGCGGCTCTGATGATTGAGCACTGCAAGCGTCCGGAGCTCGCGGCACGATTGAGGCAGGCGTTGCACGATGCCTTGAATGTGGATCAAGTGCGTAGGGCGTGTTGCCCAAATCCTGATCCCGAAGCGAACGGGTCGGTGTACGGCCAATCATCATGATGGGCCACGAACCACCAGCGCA